>CANPBB010000009.1 GCA_947572235.1 uncultured Clostridia bacterium | reverse complement strand
AAGGTCACCTGCTCACGGAGATTGCCTTGGCTCATGGCGACCATGGCCTTCCGGGCGCCCTCCAAGGGGATCACGATGGAGCGGATCAGCTTGCCGGCGGCAATCAGGGTGAAGATCAAGGTGACGACCATCACCACCACGGCGATGCCAATGGAGATAAAGCCGCTGGTACGCTGGGCATCAATGGCATCCACCTTTACCTGCTCCAAGCTGTTGGACACATCTTGGGCCAAATCGGCCATCTCGTTCAGCGCTGGCGTACAGCTGTCCCGAATCAAGACCACGGCCTCTGACTGCTTGCCTTCTTTGAGCAGCTCCAAGATGTCGGCTGCCTCGGCCTGCCAAGCCTCACAAGCTGTCTTGTACTGGGACATCTTCCCATCATTGAGGGGGTAGATCTTCTCCAGCTCGCTGAGGGTGGAGGTCAAATCGCTGAGAGCCTTGTTAATTTCGGTCTCGCGCTCATTATAGGTGTTGGGCAAAAGGGCGATGCCGCGCAGGTTGCGGGCGGCGATGTTGGAGTTCATGCGAGCCCGGGTCACCAGTTCGTGAGCGTAGACTTCCTCGTTGATCAGTTCAACGAAGGAGGCCTGCTGGCTCAGGTTCATGCCTAAGCAGATCAGGATAATGATGATCGCGGGGATCAAGGCGATACTGTAGCCGATGATCAAACTCTTTTTGATCTTCATGTGTTCAAACTTCATATGTATTTCCTCCTAAATGTTTCTTTGCGAACATGGCATACAAGGGGACGTGCTGTCATTCCGGGGGCTCAGGCCGTCCCCGGGGGGCTGCGCAGAGCCTTGCCCGGAGGGCAAAGCTGACTCGATGCATTTTCACACGACTTTTCCCACCCTTAATACAAAAATATTGTTCTACACAATCATATCTGAAGACGAACCGCCCTTGGATGGTCCCGCGATGTCGCCGTATTTTCCATTTCTCACATCGCCCACGATCCGACCGTCCACCAGCGTGACCACCCGCTTACGCATGATATTGACGTACTGGCTGGCGTGGGTGGCCATGACGATGGTAGTACCGTGGTCATTAAGCTCCTTCAAAAGGTGCATCATATCCCAAATATTATCATCATCTAAGTTCGCTGTCAACTCATCTAAGAGCAAAATTGGCGGGCTGGAGACCAAAGCGCGGGCCAGTTCCGCCCGGCGGCACTCTCCGATGGATAGCTCCGCGGGGAAACAGGACTCTACATTGGGCAGCCCCACAATGCCCAAGGCTTTGGGCACCGCTTTCTGCCCCTTGCGGTACATCCCGGTGGCCCGGGCGGCGATGAGCAGGTTGTCCCCAATAGTGCGCTTGCGAATCAAGAGGGACTGCTGGCTGACCACGCCGAAGGAACGGGAGAGCTGAGCGCGCCATGGGCCCACGTACCGGGCCATGTTCATATTGTTAAGGTAGGCCACGCCCTCGTCAGGGGTAATCTCCCGGCTGATCAGCTTCAAAAGGGTGCTTTTGCCTGCCCCGCTGCTGCCAATGAGAAAGACGAACTCCCCTTGTTCGATGGTGAGACTGATATCCCGCACCGCGTACTGCACCCGGCCCTCGGCCTTATACCGTTTTGAAACATTTTCTAAACGAATTTCCGCCATTTGAATGGGGCTCCTTACCTATGGGGAATAGTTGTATGCCGCGCCGCCGCAGAGGGGGACGGCCATACAGAGGTTATTTTTTGTTGTAGATAGAGCTGCTGCCGGTCAGACGCAGGTTGACGGCCCGATCCAGCTCTATGACGCGCTGCAACAGGCGGATGACTGTGGCCGCCTGCTGCACAAAGGTGTTCTCCTCCTGCGTCCGCGGAGAAGCCCCCGAAAGGAGCGCCTGCACGCGCTCTTGATCCTCCGGGGGTAGGTCCTGACGCCGGGCTTGGATGGTCTGTTTAAGCTCCTCCAAGTACATAATTGGCTCTTGACGCATGGCGAGCAGCATCTTCAGGGAGATCTGGTCGTTATGGTCCAAGGCGCTGCCAATTTGCTGGGTGAGATCCAGCGTCTCATTGAGATAGTTATATTTTTTTCGCTCCAGTACCGTTAAGTCCAGCCAATCGCTTGCATTCATCATAGGACTCACTTTCCACCAGAGGTGTTTTTCTCCGCGGTGCGGAAGGCGTCACGCATCTCCGAAAACATGGGGCGCAGACGTTCCAGCTCCGCTTTGTTCCGGCCGATCTTGATCCGGCCCAGCTGATAGGTAAAGAACTCATACATGCGGCTGAGATCCTTGCTGATGGGGTACTGGTGGTCCAAGGTGTCATCCAAATAGTTGACAATGTCCACACAGCGGTCCACCGAGTTCTCGAACTGAAGGAAGTCCTGCTTGTCCAAGGCCATGGAGGCGAGTGTGCTGCGCTTCACCAGCTCATCATACAGCAGGAGCAGCAGCTCGCCGGCTGTCATGGAGTTAATTGATTGCTGTTTATACTGCTGATAGCCTCTCATATCCATTTTCGGTGATCCTTTCTATAGGGCCAAATCCATTCGTTGCTCCCAACGGGCTTTGGGTTTGAGCTGCGGCCCATCGGGAGAGGGGGCGGCGCGCGTGCCGCAGAAACCGCCGATCAGCTTCGCCGGAAATTGTGCCTTCGGCAGGAATATACTGCGCACAACCGGCATGGAACCCTTTCCCTCCCTTTGGGGAGGGAAAGGGTAGGGCGCAGAGGGAAGCGATTAGCCGCCCATCATCCCCATGAGGGCGGAACTCTGGGAGTTCATCTGGTTAATCAGCTGCTCCAAGCGGCTGAACTGCTGGGTATAGCGGTCCACCTGGGTGGAGAGCTTATCCTGCCACTTCTCGATGTCGGTATTGATCTTCTCAATCTCCTTCTGCCATGTGTTGTTCATCAGGGACAGGGAGCTGAGGGGAGTGCCCGCCTGCTCCACCAAGATGCCCTTGGTGGCTCCGGTGGTTCGGCCGTAGGTGTCCAAGGTGTTCTTCATATTCTGCATGATGCCGTTGGTGGCGGAGCCGTTCTCTTGGCTTTTAGTGAACACAGAGGCCACCGCGTCGGGGTCGCTGTCCAGCATCTCGCGGAGCTTCTTCTCGTCTAAGGAGATGGTCATGGCGCCGTCGCTGGTGGAATAGGTGGAGGTGATGCCCATCTTCTTGAGCAGGGCGCCGTCCTCGCCGCCAATGGTGAACACATTGCGCATTTTGTCATAAAGTGCGGAGAGGTTCCGGTCGCCAAAGAGGATGCCCTGCTTGGCCTTCTCCTCATACCGCTCGATGGCGCTCTCGGACATGCCTGCCCGGTCCTCATCGGTGAGGGGCTCATAGTCGGCAAAAGCGCCGCTGGACTTCTGGTAGGGCAGGGTGGCGTAGGCCTTCTTGATCTCGCCCATCATCTCGTTGTAGTCGGCGATCATGCTCTTTACCGCGTCCACAATCTTGTCGGAGTCGGTAGTGGTCTTGAAGGAGACGGCGTTCAGGGGCTTGCCGGCGTTGCTTACGGCATCGGTGCCGTCCTCATTCTTGGCGCCGTCGAAGGTGTCCTTCATGTTGATGGTGAGGCCGTCAATATTGACGCTGTTGCTGGCGCGCTTCATGTTGATGGTCTCACCGTTGACAGTGACGGTGAACTCGGCGTCTTGGCCGGGGGTATAGTCAATATCGGGGGCCTTGGACTCGTCAAATTCCACGTCCTTGCCGAACTCATTCGTCATTTTGAATTCGGTCAGCTCGCCGCTCTTCGCATCTCTGGCCTCGATCTGTCCGGAGTACTTGTTGTAGGAGAAATTATATTTCTGCTGGTAGGCTTTATTCAGATTGTTTACCACATCTTGGAGCGAGGTCTCCTTTGTGATATTGAAGGAGGTATTGCCAACGCCGGGCATATCGACCTTGAGCTGGGTGCTTTGGCCATCTTTCAGCCAGCCGAAGCCGTAGGACTCGGCAAAGCTGCTGCCGCTTTGGTCACTGATCTCGGTGGTGCCGAACATGGCTTCGGCCAAGCCGCCGCTGATCTTGATCTCGCTGTCGGCGCCGGTCTCGCTGGAGGTGAAGGTGAAATTCTTGGTGGTCTGGGAGTAGCTCACCTTCATGCCGGCTTCCTTGTTGGCGTTGATATCGCTGAGGATCTCAGAGAGCTTGGTGTCCTTGGAGTACTGGCCGATCACCACGTCGTTGATCTTGAACTCATAGAGCTTGTTGCCCTTGTCGTCCAAGAGATCCTTGCCGTCCTTGTCCTTGGCGGCGGTGAGCCCCTCCAGCTTCTCCTTGCCCAAGAGGTCCTCCAAGGTCTTGCTGGTGTTCAGGTAGCTGGTGGCGGCCCGGCCGATGCCCAAGGTCTCGCCCACATCGGTGTTGATAATCAGATCGGAACCCTCCTGCACGTTGAAGCGCAGCTTGAGCTCGCCGTCGGTCCCCTTGTTCTCCACGGTGACCTTGCCCTTGTAGGCCTTGTTCAGAGCGTCATTGAGGACTTTGGCGTAGTTCTCGGCGGTGTAGTCCAAGGCCTTGCCGTCGGAGTCCACGATCCGGTAGTTGCCGTCGCTGCCGGTGATTTTGGGCAGCTTGATCTGCTTGACGCTGCCGTCCAAGCTCAGATTCATGCTCTTCTCAGACAGGTACTTGGCGTTGTCCACATCTTTGGTGGTGGAGAAGTCGTAATTGAGCTTGATGGAGGCGGGTTTATCCTCCTTGGCGTTCTCCAAGTCCAGACCCAAGGTTTCCGCCACATTGCCGCTGGCGCTGGAGAGGTAGACGCTGTTGCCGGCGGTGGACTTGTCGGAGAAGGTGATGTTCATACCGTCTGCCTTCACCTCGATGCGGTCCTTGGCGTCGGCGGAGCCGCCGCCGCTGAAGGAAATCTTCTGGCCGTCCAGCTTCTGGTTGATGAGGGCGGCCAGCGCCTCGGTCTCGGTCATCTTCGGGTTCTTCTCCTTCAGCTCGGCCAAGGCCTCCTGATCGGCTACCTCATCGAAGTTGAGGGTGATGGTGTTGCTGCCGTAGGTCAGAGAGAGGCTGCCGCTGAGGGAGCCCAAGGTGGTCTTGCCGTTCAGGTCCAGCCCCTTGCTGGCCTCAATGCTCTTGCCATCGCCGGCGATCAGGTTGCCTTTGGTGCGGAATTGGGCAGAGGTGGCCAGCTGCTTCACCCGGTCTAAGGTGATGTCGCTGCTGGTCTTGCCGCTGGCGGAGACCTTGTCGGCGTACTTGCCCTGGGTGGCCACATTGATGGCGGAGCTGAAGAAAGAGTTGGACAGAAGGTTGGTGCTGGAGGAGAAGGAGGTGTATTTACTGGTGAAGCTGTTCATCTTGGCGATGATGCTCCGGTAGGCATCCTGCTTCCATTCCACCTTGGTGGCCTTCTGGCTCAGGGAGGTAATCTTGTTCTGATAGCTTTGGACCAGACCCTCGATCATGCTCTCGGTATCTAAACCGCTGGCCAGACCGCTGATGACCTTGGAGCTGTTATACAGGCTGCTGACGCCGTTTTTGCTGCTGACACCGTTAATGGACGCCATATTCATCTCTCCTTTGACAGAATAATCTATAACGAATGATATTGGGAGTGCCGGAAAAAACCTTTATCGGGAAAACAAAGAAAAAGTAGAAACCCTCTGTACTTTTTTATCGTCACGTAGTATAGTAAAGTTAAGAGTTTCCACAAAGAATTTACAAGGGGGAAAAAGATTTTGTCAGCTGTAATCGCCATCACCAACCAAAAGGGCGGGGTAGGGAAGACGACCACGGCCTGTTCGCTGCTGGCCGGGCTGCGCCAACAGGGGGCCCGGGTGCTGGGAGTGGATCTGGACCCGCAGGGGAGCTTGGGCTTCTGCTTAGGGCTGGATATCGAACACTGCTCCACCATCTATGATGTCATGCGGGGCACCTGTTCCATTCAGGAGGTGGTTATGCCTTCGGAGTGCGGGGATATTGTCCCCTCCAATATTTTGCTCAGCGCGGCGGAGCTGGAGTTCAACCGGCCCGGCCGGGAGTTTCTCCTGCGCAATCATCTCAGTGAGGTGCAGGATCAGTACGACTACATCATTATCGACACGCCGCCGGCGCTGAACGTGCTGACGGTGAATGCCTACGTGGCCTCGGACGGGCTGGTGATCCCCATGGCCCCGGAGATTCTCAGCCTTCTGGGCGTGGCCCAGATCCGGGAGACCATCGACACCGTCCGCCGGCACTATAACTCCCGGCTGAAGGTGCTGGGGATCCTGCTCAACAAGTTTAACCAGCGCCTTACACTGAACCGGGAGGTGCTGGATATGGCTGCCCAGATTGCCGCCCAGCTGGATACCAAGGTGTTCCGCACCAGAATCCGCGCCAGCGTGGCGGTGGCCGAGGCCCCAGCCCACGGGGAGAGCGTGCTGACCTATGCCCCCGACTCCAAGCCGGCGGGGGACTTCCGGGCGCTGCTCAGGGAGATTCAGCGGGAGTACGGTTTAGGAATTGAAGGATAAGTGGTAAAGGATACCAAGGTAAGGAGAGAGTGATACCATGGCTACAAGCAAGAAGAACGCGAAGAGTACCAAAACCGCCCACGTACTGAACCTGCTCACCGCGCCGGGCACGGAGGCGGAGAGCACCCCCGCTGTCTCCAAGGAGGCAGGCGGTGAAACTGTGGAGCAGTCCGCCGCGGCAGCGGCGCCGGTCTCCCGGCCCCTGACACCGCCGATTTTGGAGGTGGCCCGGGCCGACGATGAGCAGCTCTCCGGCCAGATTCTACAGGCGCTGGAGGAGGAGTTTCCCGAGGCGGAGGCGTTTCCGGCAGAGCCTGAGGCGGCAGCCCCTTCCGCGGGGGAGCTGGAGGCAGAGGAGACAGCCGGTGAGACGGAAGCAGCCCATGAGGAGGAGATCGTCGAGGAGGCTCCGGCAGCGGCGGCGGAGGAACCAGAGGCGGAGCCTCAGATGGAGGCGGAGGTAAGGGAGGAGCCTATGACAGAGAACTTGATGGAAGAGGCGGCGGCGGATATCGCTGAGACCCTGAAGATGCCGGCCATGGCGGAGGAGCTGGGGGATCTGCCTCCGGAGGCTATGGCGGCCATCGAACCGGAGCCGCTGCCCGAGGGGGAGCGGGGGTACGATCTGCCTGTTACGATGCAGGAGAATCCGGAGGTGCTGACCCACACCGCCGATGTGGATCCCAACGACGAGGGCCTGAACTACGTTAACGTGATGCAGATTTTGGTGGAGGAGAAGGCGCCCCGGTATATCCAGATGTTCGGGCTGTGCCCCTGCCGCCGGTGCGAGATGGATGTAAAGGCGCTGACCTTGTCCAATCTGGTGCCCAAGTATGTGGTGATGCACAAGAACGAGATGGTACCCATGCTGACCATCTACGAGGGCCGCTACTCCAGCACCATCTTCGCCCAGCTGACCCGGGCCTGCAAGCTGGTGATGGACCGGCCGCACCACGGGCGGTAAGTTCAACCAAAAGCCAAGGACCTGTCCCCTATGGAGGACAGGTCCTTGGCTTTCGATTAAGAGGGACTTCTTGTTGCTGAGGCAGTAAATTCGGCAGGGGCGGCGTTAGAGCGGGGGCTGGAGGACTTCCAACATGAGAAGGGCCCCTAAGCGGAAGCCGTTGGTGGACATGGACTGGTATTCATAGGGGATGGATGATGACCCTGAATTGCTTGCTGAGTGCTGGGGGGCAGCTGCTGGATGAAATCGTTGTAGCGCGTAAGCTGCTCCTCCTGAAGTGCTTGGAACTCCTTGGTCTTAGGGGCGTACTGCTCCGAGGGGTAGATTTGACCGTGACACAGGGCAGTTAAGATACTTTCCATAAATTTGTCTTCATTAGAAATTATTTTTGACATTTAGTAAATGTCAATCTGGTGAGTAGTTTATCATATAATAGTAAAAATGACAACTACTAAATGTCAAAATGGAGAAAAACTTATGTACAAGAATAAGGCAAGCAGCGGCACAAACAATATTTGTGGAAGGAAGATTCGGGAGCTTCGGGAGGGGCGTTCCGAAAAAACCTCCCAACGAAAATTGGCAGAATTGCTGCAAGTGGCAGGGATTGATTTGGACAAAAATGCCATACAGAGAATTGAGTGCGGGAAGCGGTATGTGACAGATATTGAGCTTAAAGTAATCGCAAAAGTGTTGGAAGTAAGTTATCAGACCCTATTGGATGATTAAAAATGTAGGGGCGCACAGTGTGCGCCCGCTCTATCGACAACCACCGCATCGGGGGAAGATAGGCGCACAATGTGCGCCCCTACAAACGGTCTATCGAACCAATCCGTTCAACGGGGGATGGCGCGCCGGGGTCGTCGCGCCCTACAGGGAAACGGCGCGTTTGCTCACGCCCTGTTGGTGGTCCAGCGTTACAATTTGGTGTTTTAGCTGCTTTTTGATAAACCAAAAGGAGCCGCCCTATAGGGCGGCTCCTTTATCATCAGGAGGGAGTGGGGCCGGGGAAGGAGATCTCGGTGGGGGCGGGTTCCGGGGCGGGTTCCGGGGGCGGGGGTTCGCTGGAACCCATCAGCTGGCGCCAGATATTGCCCACCTCTTCCAAGCAGTGGAAATAGGTGTTGGTCAGCTGGTCCACCGGGATGCCCAAGGTCTCCGCCAAGGAGCCGATAGCCGTCCAGTCCGCCCGCTCATAGCAGAGCACCAAGTCATAGAGCATGCCGCAGCGGCCGGAGTGGGCGAGGAGGGCCTCCTTCACGTGCTGGGAGATGGGGATGCCGGCGAGGATCTCCTCCATGGGGGCGGCAATAAGGAAGTTCAGCGTGGAGAACATGCCCATGAGGTAGGCGTCGTTGCGGGTGATGGGCATATTTTTGGCGTAGCGCATCAGCTCGCTGCAGAAGGTGGCCCGGGTGAAGGAGAGTTTTAAGAACTCCTCCTGACTGTCATCCACACCGCCGTCGCTGTTGCCCATGCTGAGAAGGTAGATCCACTGGCGCAGCTGGCCCAGACCCATGATGACAATGGCTTGGTGGACCTCTGTGGCCCGGTTGCGCAGGGCGAAGTAGCCGGAGTTGACGATCTTCAGGAGGCTGTAGGTCAGCATGGCGTCGGTGGAGATGATCCGCTCGATCTCCTCCACGTCGGGTTCATCCTCGGTGATAGCCACCATCAGCCGAAAGAAGTTGCTCTGCAGGTAGCTGCTGTTGTGGACGGTGGTGAACAGCTCCTCCGCCACATAGCGGCCGGCCATGGCGTCTACGTTCATGGCGAAAGCCTGACGGTAGAGCCGCTCGTCGTCAATTCCGGTGGCAATGCACTGCTTGCCCATGCTGTGGGCCAGCTCCACCACGTTGCGGATGCTGTTGTCGGAGCCGTCCTTAAAGTTGATCTTGATGTAGTCAAACTTGTCAATGATGGAGATGTAGCGGGGAGAGAACTGGAACTCATTTACCGCGATCTTGTACCCCTCCTTGGACAGACGCTCCACAAAGTGCATAGCCAAGGGGTGGATGATCACGCTGTCGTCCACCTGCACCACAAGGTCTGTGCTGTTGAAGATCTTGGGGGTCTGCTTCATCAGCAGGGTGGTGGTGAAGGTCATAAAGCTCACAGAGCCTTTAAACAGCTTGTCGGTATTCTGGGTGAGGAAGCTGTAGATAGTGTCCGCAGCGGCAAACTCGTTGGAGGGCGCCTCAATGCTGCTGTAGGCCTGATTCTCCCCGTGGTACAAAATCTCGTAGCCGATGATTTTGCCGTTGAGGTCTTTGATGGGCTGGCGGACAATATATTTGCTGTTATTCATGTGGACCCTCCACTGTTGTGATTTTAATGGGAAGCGCGGGGGCCGCGGATGCCGGCGGCTACTTTTCGTTCTGAGCGGCCAGCAGGTGGTCCATCACATCCACCAAGTGGCCGATCTCCGGCTTGCTCATCTGCTCGTCGGCGCCCAGCTGGCGGCCCTTGATGCGCATCTCCTCGCTGATCAGGGAGGAGAAGATGATCAGAGGAATGGGCTGGAAACGGGGACTGGACTTGATGAGCTTGGTCAGGCGGTGTCCGTCCATCTGGGGCATCTCAATATCGGTGATCACCAAGGCCACCTGCTTTTGCAGACTGCCATGCTGGGGCAGAGCGTTCAGCGCCTCCCACAGCTCCCGGCCGTTGGGGAACATCTTCAGGTTGATATAGCCGGCCTTGTGGAGGCAGTCCTCAATCATCTTGGACAGCAGAATGGAGTCCTCGGCAATCCAGATGGGTTCGTCGCTGCGGCTGCGGGGCCCCATGGCCTCGATCTCGTCCACTTGGATGGTGGTCTCTGGGGCGATCTCCGCCACAATCCGCTCAAAGTCCAAAATGGTGACCAAGTCCTCGCCGCACTGGGCGATGCCGGTGGCCACGCCCTCGCTGCCGCCGGAGACAGTCTTGTCGGGCTTCTGGATGTCCGTCCAAGAGATGCGGCTGATACCCACCACGGTGTGGACGCGGAAGGCGATGTACATCTTGTTGAAGTTGGTGACGATAAACAGGTCCTTAGTGGTCTTTTCCTTTTCCACGCCTAAGTACCGGGGCAGGTCCACCACGGTGATGACGATATCCCGGGGCTTGAAGATGCCCTCCACGGCCGGGTGGGCATGGGGCATGGGCTTGACCGGGGCGGACATAATGATCTCCCGCACCTTGGCCACATTGATGCCATACAGGTTGTCGTCAATGGTGAACTCCATGATCTCTATTTCGTTGGTGCCGGACTCCAGCAGGATCCCGTTGTTGTGCATCTCGGCCATGATTGACACTCCTCACTCTCTTTTCGTATTTGCCCAATCCTGCTGACTGATGGTCAGCGAAATGGTTCGAGCGGGAATATTTCTGCCTGCTTACGCGGAAATACTCCCCCTCGCTGAGGGAACCGGGGGACGGTAGGGGAAAACCGGTGAATGGGATTTAGATTCTCACAAAGATGGGGACAGGGGATTCAGAAGATGATGTCCTTGTGTCCATAGGAGCGGATACAGCCCTGGCCGCTGGCCACGTCGAAGAGCAGCGTCCGGGCCACGGTGCCGCCCACCTCCTCCGCCAAGAGCTTGATGTTCTCCTTGCGCAGAATGGTGTGGACACTGTCAATATTTCTCTGGCCGATGTTGCCCAAGCTGCTGTTTTTGTCCGCGATCTCAAACATCTTGGCACCGCCGGCAATCTTCACGGTGATCCGGCTGCGGGAGGCGCCCTTGGCCTCCATCTGGCGCAGTGTCTCGCGGATACCGGTATCCGCGTACTTCAAGGGGTTTTTCCGCCCGGCCTCCATGTTCAGCGGCAGCATCACATGGAGCAGGGCGCCTAAGTGCAGACGGGGGTCATGGAAACACAGGCCGATGCAGGAACCCAATGCGTAGGTAATCAAGATGCCACTTCCCTGCAAAAGCTTCATGTCCGCAATCCCCACGGTGAGCTTGCTATCCATTGGATACGCCCAGCTTTGCCAGTAAGAAATTCAGAGAGCGGAGGTCAGGAGACAGCAGGAGGTGGCAGGGAACCTGCTTGCCTTCAAAGACAAAGTTACCGCCAATTGTCATCAGGTAGTCGGACATGCCGCCGTACTCCGCCATGGGGACGGCCAAAATCGCGCCCTGCATGTCCACAGCGAAGGCCGGAACGGTGAGCTGCACGTCCACCCCGGCGAGGCCCGAGAGGGCGTTGATAAAGGTAGAGATCATAATGTTGCCGATCTCCACAAGGGCGGAGCGCTCCAGCTCCCCCAAGTTCTCATAGGAGTCAATCTCACAGCCCAGCATGCTGCTGAGGACCAGATTGACAAATTCCAGCTGCTGCACGGAGAGCATAATGCCGTTGAGCTGTCCGCCCATCTTCACAAGCACGCCGGCGGTGACGTGCTCCGGGCCGCCGATCCACTCGATGGCCTCGTTATAGCCCATAATGCGCACCTCGGGCTGCGTGATGCGGATCTCCCGCTTGAGGATCTGGGAAAGGGCGGTGGCCGCGTTCCCGGTGCCGATGCTGCCGATCTCCCGCAGAGTGTCGATCTCAAGCGAGGTCAGCTCGTCATAGCTTTTGATTGTCATGTCACATCTCCTTCATTAGCTCCGCAGGCCATTGATGGTGGTTTCAATTTCGTCGCTGGTCATGCACATCTTCAGCGCATAGCTGTAGGCCCGCTGGGACTCGATGACTTTAATAAACTCTTGGGCAAGGTCCACATTGGAGAGCTCGATCATGCCGCGCTTGGCCTCGCCGGTGCCCAAGTACAGCGCGCCGTTCTTCTCGGTGGGGAGGAAGCGGGCGGCTTCGGCGTGGCGCATGCCGTCGTGGATGGCGTAGTCAAAGACGCCTACGTCCAAGGTAGCATCCTTGTGCTCTGGGTCGATCTCAATGAAGCCGCCTTGGCTGTCGAGAACAAATCGCCCGTAGTTGTCGCTGAGGCGCCAGACCTCCTCCGGCTCAGACGGGATGGCCTCGCCGGTGACCGGGTCGATCTCCGGCTCCTCGGGCTGGGCGGGGGTGGTGAAGAACTGGGACATGGAGAAGGAGCCGTCCCGGGTGAAGGAGATCTCCCCGTTCTTCGGATCATAGAGGGCGAAAAAGCCGTCCCCCACAATGGCGTAGTCGAAGAGGTAGCCGGTGTCAAAGTAGCCGCTGGAGGAGAAGTCCGTGGCGGTCTTTTCGATCCGGGTGCCGGTGCCCTTGGGCAGCTCCGCCTCGTCGATGCCGATGACATCCCGGTACATCAGCTGGGAGAAGGAGGCCTTCTCCGCCTTGAAGCCATAGTGGTTGACGTTGGCGATGTTGTTGGCCTGCACATTCATGCGCCGCTGCTGCATCATAGCGCCTACAGAGGCGGTATAGAACGACATGTTCATTGCTTCGCTTCCTCTCTTGGGGCGATGGCCCCGGTTTATGGATACACGTTACCCCGCCGCCGAATGTGCGGCGCAGGGAGGGGGACTGATTACAGGCGGCCCAGCTCTGTGGTGGCCTTCATGATCACTTGGTCGTAGATCTTGGACATCTGCGCGGCGCTCTGAAGGGCCCGCTGGGTGGTCATCATGGCCACCATCTCCCGGACCAGCTCCACATTGGAGCGCTCCACCATCTTGTTGTAGATGGTCACATCGGTATTGGGCTGGGCGCCCTCGCCGGTGAAGAAGCCGTAGTCATTGCGCTCCAAAGCGCCGTTGTCCTCGAAGGCAAAGACGCCGATCTGGCCCACGTAGCCGCCGTCCTTGGTGGTGATGTTGCCGGCGGTGTCCACGGTGATGTTGTCGGTGGAGAACTGGATGGGCGCCCCGTCGCTCCCCAAGACACGGCCGAAGCCGGAGAAGCAGAGATAACCCTGCTCATCCAGTGTGAAGCTGCCGTTGCGGGTATAGACCACGCCGTCCTCCTGCTGGATGCCGAAGAAGCCCTCCCCCTGAATGGCAAAGTCCAAGGGCAGGCCGGTCTCCTCATAGGTGCCGTCGGTGTAGTCGGTGTAAAACTGGCTGGGGGCTAAAATATAGCTCATGTTGGTCCCCAGCTCCGCCGGGGCCCGCTTATCCAAATTGCCGATGCGGCTGATCATCACGTCCCGAAAGGTGCTGTCGGTGTACAGCTCCGCCTTATAGCCGGGGGTGGAGACGTTGGTCATGTTGTTGGCCACCACATCCAAGCGCCGGCCGTGGGACACCATGCCTGAGGTCAGGTTGTAAAACCCTTTGAACATCGTTGGATTCTCCTCTCGTCACGGGGGACTCAGCGCCCCCCGGTCATGTACTGCTTCATATAGGTTCTCAGCTTCTGGATAGCCCGGGAGTGGATCTGGGAGATCCGCGGCTCGCTGACCTCCAGCACTTGGGCGATCTCCTTCATGCTCAGGTTTTTCTGGTAGTAGAGGGATACCACCAGCTGCTCATTCTCCCGCAGGGAGGCGACGCCTTGGGTCAGCGTCTCCAAGAGCTCCTGCCGCATAAGGGACTCCTCCGGGCGGCTGAAGCTGTCGCTGTCGGCCACGTCGGCGCTGTTTTTCTCCCGGTCCTCAAAGAGGGAGTCCAAGGAGAGGATGTTGCACAGCGAGGAGTTGGCAAGGTCCTCTTGGTACTGGTCCACGGTGATTCCCAAGCGGGCGGTCATCTCCTCGTCGGAGGGGTAGCGCCCCAGTTCGGCGAAGAGCTCGTTGCTCACTTGGTCGATCTCCCGGGCCTTCCGCCGCACGCTGCGGGGAACCCAGTCCTGCCGGCGGGCCAAGTCGATGACGGCTCCCCGGATGCGCTTGGAGACGTAGGTCTCAAACTTGACGCCCTTCTCCAAGTCAAATTTGTCCACCGCGCCCACTAAGGCCAAGACACCCTCGTTGATGATGTCGTCCACTTGGGCAAAGGAGCTGTAGACACCGCGGACTTGAAGGGCGATGCTCCGCACCAAGCCCACATAGCGCAGGACCAAGGGCCATTTCAGCTCCTCCTGATGGGTCTGCTTGTAGGTGAGGAGCAGCTCCTCGGTGGTCATGGCCTCGATCTCTGATTCGGTGTAGGGCCGCGCCGCGGCGGCGGAGGAGCGCTCCGTCATACCGCCGCCACCTGCCTCTCGGAACGTCGGGACTCATGGGGGATGGTCACGTTGCCAAGGGACTGGATCTGCACGTCGCTGGTGATCTCGTTAAAGGACAGCACATAGAGCCCTGGGTAGAACTGGGCAAGCATCCGGCTGAGATAGACACGGATGACCTGACTGGTGAGGACAATGGGGGTCTGACTGAGGTCGTTGAACTTCTTCATGAAATCCCCCAGCTGGGAGATGATCTGCTGCATCAAATCCGGACCCATTGCCAAGTAGATGCCCTGTTCGTTTTTGCTGAGGGAGGCGATGATCCGTTTCTCCACCTCCGCCTCCAGCGTGACCACCCGAAGCTGGCCATGCTCGCAGAAGCGGCGGGTAATGGTGCGGCTGAGGGCCACGCGGATATTCTCTGTGACCATATCCAAGTCCTTGGTGTTCATCAGCGCTTCCATAGCGGTCTCCAAGATGGTGGCCAGATCCCGGATGGGGATGCCCTCCTTCAAGAGGCCGCGGAGGATACGCTCCAAGTTGGCGTAGGAGAGGTAGTTGGGGATGACCTCCTCCACCAGCTCGGGGGAGGTACGCTTGAGGTTTTCCACCAGCTGGATTACCTCCGACCGGCCCAGAAGCTCGTAGGCGTGGCGGCGGATCACCTCGCTGAGGTGGGTCTGCATAACGCTGAGGGGGTCGATAACGGTATAGCCGTAGATCTCGGCCATCTCCTTGTTCTCCGGCAGAATCCACCGGGAGGGAATGCCGTAGGCCGGCTCCACCGTCTCGATACCGTCGATCTCCCCGGCGGGGTTGGCCGGTTCCAAGGCCAAATAGTAGTCCACCAAAATCTCGCCACGGGCTACCTCTTCGCCTTTGATTTTGACAATGTACTGGTTGGTTCCCAAGGCGGAGGAGTCGTGGAGACGGATAGAGGGGATGACAAAGCCCATATCCTGTGCATACTGCCGGCGGAAGATGACAATGCGGCTGATCAGCTTGCCGCCGCTGTTCTCGTCCACCAAGGGGATCAAGCTGTATCCAAACTCCATCTCGATGGGATCCACCGTCAGGAGGCTGTAGACGTTGTTGATGTCCTTGTAGTAGTCGGTCTCGCTGGGCATGGCCTCGGCCTCTGGGGCGGCCTGCTGCTCCACAGCCATGGCCTCCTCCTCCGCCCGCTGGCGGCTGAGACGGCGGAGCATCACATAGCCGCCGGCGCCTAAGCCGGAACCCACGAGAATCAGGGGCAGGTGGGGCGTGCCGGGGATGAGACCCAAGAGGAAGATCACCACGCCGCCGCTGGTGATAGCCCGGGGCTGGTTCTTAAACTGGGTGATCACGTCGTTATTCAGGCTGCCGTCGGAGACGGAGCGGGTGACGATCATGCCCGTGGCGGTGGAGATCATCAGGGCGGGGAGCTGGGAGACCAAGCCGTCGCCGATGGTGGCGATGGAGTAGACCTCCAGCACGTTCTGCACGCCGTTGACAGAGCCGATGATCAGTCCGCCGATAAAGTTGACGGCGGTGATGATGAGGCCCATGATGGAGTCGCCCTTGACGATCTTGGTGGCGCCGTCCATGGCGCCGTAGAAGTCGGCGTCCTTCTGGATCTTGGCCCGGCGCTCCCGGGCCTGCTGCTCGTTGATCAGGCCCGAGCTGAGGTCGGCGTCAATGGCCATCTGCTTACCGGGCATGGCGTCCAAGGTGAACCGGGCCGCCACCTCGGAGACACGCTCGGCGCCTTTGGTGATGACGATAAACTGCACTAGGACGATGATCAGGAAGATGATCACGCCCAAGACGATGTTGCCGCTGGTGATCAGGTGGCCGAAGGCGTTGATCACGGTACTGTTGCCGCCGGCCTCACCCAAGATCTGCCGAGTGGTGGAGACGTTTAGCCCCAAGCGGAACAGCGTGGTGATCAGCAGCAGCGAGGGAAAGATGGAGAACTCCTGCGCGTCCGCGATGGTCATGGTGATCATCAAAATCAGAATGGACAGGGAGATGTTGATGATCAAAAGCAGATCCAGCAGGAAGGGGGGGATGGGGATCACGAGGAAGAGGACGATGACCACCACCAAGAGGGCGATGCTGTTTTGGAGAAGTCGTCTCATTGGGGCCATCCTTTCTGAGTGTGTTGCAGAGACAAGGGACGCAGCCGCTTACTTGGGCCGGTTCAATCTCAATACATAGACCAGAACCTCGGCCACAGCGCCGTAGAGTTCCGGGGGAATTTCTCGGTTTAAGTCGGTGGAGTCATAGAGCGCATGGGCCAAGGGGACATTTTCCACCGTGGCGATGTTGTGCTCCTCGGCCACCTTGACAATGCGCAGGGCCAACTCGTCCACGCCCTTGGCCAGAACCACCGGGGCGTTGTCCTGATCGGGGTTATAGCGCAGGGCTACAGCAAAGTGGGTGGGGTTACGGATGACCACATCGGCGCCGGGCACCTGCTGCATCATACGCTGCTGGGCCCGCCGGCGCTGAATCTCCTTGATCTTGCCCTTCACTTGGGGATCGCCCTCAGTCTGCTTATATTCCTCCTTGATCTCCTGTTTGGACATCTTCAGCTGCCGCTCATAGTCCCACCACTGATAGAGGTAGTCGAAGAAGGCCAGAACGGTGAAGGCTACGGCAATACGCAGCACCAAGGTGAAGGCGTCCTGGAATAGGATGGAGCAGGAGGCCCGCAGGTCCATGAGGAGAAAGCGGGAGAAGCCGACCGCGGTGGAGGTGAAGTAGTCGTAGATGATATAGAGCAGAATGGAGATCTTCAGGATGCCCTTAAAGGCCTCCACAATAGAGCGTAGGGAAAAAAGCCGCTTGAAGCCCTGCAGAGGGCTGATGCGGTTGAATTTGGGCTTGATAGCCTCGGTAGAGAAAAGAAGTTTAGTCTGGAAGAAAGTTACGGAGATGGCCAGCAGTGCGGTGACCAAGAGGAAGGGGCCGGCCATAAAGAGGTAGGTCTTGAGCCCCTGCTTGAAGATCTGTCCGAAGAGGGTTTCGATCATCCCTGTCTCTCCGGTGCGGATGCTGGCAAAGCAGAACTGGAAGAACTGGCGGATCTGCTCTAAAAATGGGCCAGCCATCACCCGGACCATCAAGAGGCTGCCTAACAGCGTGGCCACGGCGACGGCGTCCTTGCTCATAAGGACGTTACCTTTCTTTCGCTCGTCTCGCCGTCTTTTTGGTGTCGCTTTTTCAGTTTTGGAGTCGCCGGGCATACTGTGATCCCCCCTTTACCGGCCGTGCTTCTTGGAGAAGAGGGAGGCGGCTCCCTATGAACCCATAAGGGGCAAAAGCCGCTGGAGTGATTGCAGCATGGCGGCTTCCGCCTCCAAGAGGTACTCGCTGAAGGGGACCATGAAGATGAGCACTAAGGACAGTCCGATGATCACCTTCAGCTCAATGTTGATAGCGAAAACGTTGATTTGAGGGATGGCCTTCATAAGAATGCCCATCCCCACCTGTCCAAGGAGCTCCGCCGCCAGAATGGGCATACAGAGCTTGATGGAGAGAATCGTACAGTGGATAAACAGCTCCACAATGGTGCTGTAGAGTGCCGTTCCCAAGCTTACCATCCCAAAGGGAATGGCATCGCCGGAGAGGAGGAAGATCCGCAGCAGCGTGTGGTGGCCGTTGGCCGCGAAAAACAGCAGGGTCATCAGCACATTGAGAAGCGTGGAGGTGACGGAGAGGGAGACCTGACTGCCCGGATCATAGGTCTTGCCCATAGACATACCCATCTGGGTGTCAATAATCTCGCCGGCCATAATGGGGATGTAGAAGAAGATATTCACCACAAGTCCCAAAAAGTAGCCCACAGCCATCTCCAGCAGGAGCATAAGCAGCAGCTGGAGCAGCACACCGGGTACGGCCGGCGCCGGCGGGGACATGTAGAACACCGTCACCGTCAGGAGCAGGACCAAGCCGGCCTTCACCACCCCCGGGACGCCCCGCCGCCCCAGCATGGGATTGAAGAGGACGAAGCCGCTCATCCGGGAGAGGATCATCATGAACAGGTTTACTGCCTCCCAGTCCAGCATAGACGCGCCTCCTCTTTGGCGGCGCCGGGGGAGGCCGTCAGCCGCGCATCAGGGTAAACAGGTTTCGGGTGTAGTCCAAAAGGGTTGTCATCATCCAGTTGCCGCCGACGAGGCACACCAAAACCACCACAATCAGCTTGAGGATGAAGGAGAGAGTCTGCTCGTGGATCTGTGTCACCGCCTGAAAGATGGCGATCAGCACGCCCACCACCATACTGAGGACCAGCATGGGGCCGCCCAGCTTGATGGCAACCCACACGCCCTCCCTCAGGAGCTCTGTGATCTGTGTCGTATCCATTGTTCACAGCCTCCTTATCGGAACCCCAGTACAAGGGTGGAGAAGAGCAGCTGCCATCCGTCCAAGAGGATGAACAGCAGGATTTTGAAGGGAGTGGAAATCATCGAGGGGGGCAGCATGATCATGCCCATGCTCATAAGGGTGGAAGAGACCACGATATCAATGAGCATGAAGGGGATATAGAGCAAAAAGCCGATCTCGAAGGCCCGCTTCAGCTCCGTGGTGACAAAAGCGGGCATAATCACCCGCAGCGGCAGTTCCACCGCCGCCTCCTCGGTGGGGGGCATCTCCTCCCCGGCCATGTTGCAGTAGAGCTCCACACTGGAGACAGAGGTCTGACGGAGCATAAACCGCTTCAGAGGGACTTGGGCCCGTGCGAAGAACTCCTCCTGTGTGATCTCCTCGGCGACATAGGGGTCATAGGCCTCCGTCTGGATCTCTGAGAGGGCAGGGGACATGGTGAAAAGTGTTAGGATCAGTGCCATGCCCACCAGGACCATGTTGGGGGGGGTCTGCTGGGTACCCATGGCTGTGCGCAGGAAGGAGAAAACCACGATGTACCGGGTGAAGGAGGTCATCAAGACCACCAAGGAGGGCAGCAGTGCCAGCACCGTGGTAAGCAGCAAAATGTCCAGCGTCTGCACGGCGCCGCCGTTTACATTGATAATTGCGTCGGTTGGTATGATCCCTCACCTCTTCTCGTCTGTATTCTTCTCCCGCAGCTTTTGGAGCAGAGCGCCGAAGTCCGGCGCCTTCCGGCTCTGGGAGGTGTCCGAGGGAGGGGGTTGCCACTGGGCTCCCTCCTCCGCGGTGAGCTCCGTCAGAAGTGTCAGGCGGTCGGCGGAGCTGCCTAAAAGGAGATAGCGCCCGCCTGCCTGAACCACCAGCAGCTGCTGGTCCCTCCCTATGGAGATCCGGTCCAGAATGCGCATCCGACTGCCCCCCCCATGGGGGAGCAGTCCGCCGTTCAGGCGTGTGCCGGCCCAGCGGGTGAAGAAGTAGCTCCCCCCCAGCACCAGCACAATGACCAGCAGCGCACCCAGCAGGGAGAGGACATCCATTTAGGGCTCGCCTACGATGGAGGTCACCGTCTTGAGCACGCGCTCGGGCTTGAAGGGCTTGACAATGAAGTCCTTGGCGCCGGAGCGGATGGCATCAATGACCATGGTCTCCTGACCCATGGCGGAGCACATCACCACATTGGCCCCGCCATCGGCGGCGCGGATGGCCTTCAGGGCCTCCAAGCCGTCCATATTGGGCATGGTGATATCCATCAGTACCAAGTCGGGCTTGATCTCGTTGTACTTCTCCACAGCGTCCGCTCCGTCCACGGCCTCGTAGAGGTCCGTATAACCGGCCTTGCTCAAGGTGTCCTTGATGACCTTACGCATGAAAGCAGCGTCGTCAACCATCATAATCTTAGCCATAGCAACCATCCTTTTTCATTAAATATAGAGATTCCATAGGTTTTACAGGGAAATAGGGGAGCGCGATCTATCAAGACTGCACCAGCTCGTTGATATCCGGCTTTTGCAGAATTTCCGTGATACGGATGCCAAAGTTGTCGTCAATCACCACCACGTCGCCCCGGGCGATGCACTGCCCGTTGACGAACAGGTCCACTTGATCACCGGCCAGTTTGTCTAAGACCACCAGCGAACCCTTGGAGAAAGCAATGATGTCCTGAATCTTTCGCTTGGTTCGGCCAATCTCCACCGCCACCTCCAAGGGCACGGACATGATCAGATCCAAGTTCTGCTTCTGCTCCGCGGAGAGCCGGGCTTCAGCGTCCAGCTCCTGCATCTTGGGCTTTTGAGCATTGATGATCTTGGGTTCAGGCGGGGGAGCGGATTTGGCAGGGGCATTGTTCGCCATGGCTGTGGTCATGGCCGCCATCATGGCCGCCATCATGCTCCCAATGTCCGCTGCGGTGGCGGGCTGTGCCGCGGCGGCGGGAGCGGCAGGCTGTGCCGCAGGAGGCGTCTGGGGCTGGGGCGCAGGAGCGGGTGCGCTCTGGGGGGCCGGCGCCGCCGCGCCGCCGCTCATCAGCCGTTCGATCTCCTCTTGGCTGAGGACGCCGCCGCCGCTGGAGGCAGGTGCGGGCGCGGGCTCCGGAGCCGCCGCTGCCGCGCCGCCGCTCATCAGCCGCTCGATCTCCTCTTGGCTGAGGACGCCGCCTCCGCCGCCGCCAGAGGCAGGCTCCGGAGCCGGGGCAGGTGCGGGCGCAGGGGCCGGAGCGGGCGCGGGCGCGCTGTCCTCGCCCATGTCCAAGCCGAAGCCGGCTACCAGATCCTTGGCCAGTTCAATGGACATGACGTTCATAAACTCGCTGTCCAAGGTGTTCTCGATGGTCAGGTGGAACTTCACCACCACCACCGGGCCGGTTTGTACTGGGAAGTGCTCCCGGCGCACCTTGTCCAAGTCGTCCAGCTCAAAGGACTCCGGGGTGGAGATGTTCACCATCCGCCCCAGAAGGTCACTCAGGGCCGTGGAGGCCGAGCCCATCATCTGGTTCATCAGCTCGCAGACGCAGCTGATGCTCAAATCGTCCAG
This sequence comes from uncultured Clostridia bacterium, assembly GCA_947572235.1. GTDB lineage: Bacteria > Bacillota > Clostridia > Oscillospirales > Oscillospiraceae > CAJFPI01. The sequence continues at coordinate 23,541 of CANPBB010000009.1, read as the reverse complement.
GACGAAGTCCTCATCGGCGGTCTCAGTCATCAGGAGGATGTCCACGATGGCCTTGACATCGCTGCGCTTGAGCAGCATGATGTTGCTGCCGTCCAAGCCGGAGACATATTTGATCTCTACGCCTACCGCAGGCTCAATTTCCCCCAGCTCAAATTCCTCGGCGTTTACCACGCTCACAGTGGGTGTGGTGATGTCCACACGGTGGTCGAGCATATTGGAAACAGCCGTGGCCGAGGAGCCCAGGCTGATATTCATGATTTCTCCGATGGCGTCGATTGCCATGGAGCTAAAAATTGTATCTCCCATCCAGATCCGCTCCTTTAAGCCTTATAGTAGGTCTCACCGATTTTCACAGCCATCTGCTTGTTGTGGACCCCCATGCGACCGTCGAACCATCTTCGGCCGCCGATATTGAGGAAGATCGGGGCGTCCTTGGGCCGCCGGATGTTCACCACGTCTCCCACGTTCAAATGGTAGATATCGCTGAGAAGCAGCTGTGTACGCGCCAGCTCCGCTATGATCTCCAGCTCGCTGTCCCGCAGGGAGTCGAAGATCTCCTCCGCCTTGTCCTCCCCGCTGGTGTGCCGGACGGTGGCCTTGCCGATCTCAGCGAAGATGTTGGTGAGCATCACGCCGGGCAGACACAGGCTCATTCGGCCGGTGCAGTTGGGGAACTTGATGTCAAGCCCCACAATAACCACCGTCTCATCAAAGCCGATGAGCTGCACCAAGGTGGGATTGACCTCTGTGCGGACATACTCAAACTGGAGCGAGATATAGTTCTCCCAGCTGCCGCCTAAGAGCGGGATCAGGTCCTGCAGGATGTCCTCGTACATGTTCAGCTCTAAGTCGGTGAGTACGTAGTCGCTGGGCAGGTAGGGATCAGGCTCCCCGTCGCCGCCCATCATCCGGTCGATCATGGTCAGAAGGACCGGCGTGGCCAAGTGGACCAGAATGGGGGTCTCCTCCTGGAGCCTCTCCAAGTCGATTTTGGCCAAGGCCAGCACATCGCTCTCTGTCAGAGCATTGGAGAACTCGTAGTAGCGCTGCTCCTCCACCGACTCCACCTCGATCTCACAGCTGGAGTGGAGGATGGCGTTGAGCCGGGAGTTGATGACCCGGGCGTACCCCTCGAAGATGCTGTTGAGCATCTTGATTCTGTCCTTGGTAAACTTTCTCGGACTGTAAAAGTCGTATTTACGATATTTCTTTTCCGTGCTCTCCTCTTTGGGAGCATCTAAATTCATCTCCCCGCTGCGCGCCGCGTTGAGCAGGGCGTCGATCTGACTTTGTGATAAGACTTCCGCCATACAGCTTCCCCTTCACTCAGGATTGGACGGCCCGATGCCGCCCCGCTGGTTCTCCGCCGCCTCAGCTGCCGGAGCCCTCGGTACTGTTGGGTATTTCACCCATCTCCGCACTGGAGGGCATCTTCTCCTCTTGGCCGGTCTCCGTGTAGTACTGCCGGATATTGCCCACCAGATTATCCTCCACATCGCGGCCGGTAATAATCATCTCCACGCGCCGGTTTTGATACCGGGTGGACTCGTCCTCGTTGGAGGCCACCGGACGCCACTGGCCGTAGGCCATGGCCACAAAGCTGGCGGGGTCCAGTTTGTCCTGATCCGCGTGCTCCATGATGTAGATCAAAACCTCTGTGGCACGGTCGCTGGACAGCGTCCGGTCACCCCGGATGGTGTTGGGGCGGTTGGGGTTTGCTTGGGCGGTGTGGCCCAAGACGCGGACCTCGTCAATAAAGGGTCCGGCCTGCTCCAGAGCGGGGATGATGCCGTCCAAGGTGCTGCGTCCGGCTGGGAGGAGGTTGGACTTATCCCCCTCGAAGAACACCGCGTCACTGAAGGAGATGAAAACATATCCATCGCCTTGGCTGACGCTGATGGAGCCGTCGGACTGGGCCTCCACGGCCTTGAGATACTCGTAGAGCTCGTTAATGGCCTCCTCAACCAAGTCCGTTGTGGTGGGCAGGCCATCGCCGAGGTCATCGTGCTCCTCGCCGGCGGGGCCGGTGGGCGTATCTGCAACGTTGATCATAGCCTTGCTGTTGAAGCTCTGCACCACCAGCATCCACTTGTTCTGGTCGATGCTGGAGATGGAGTAGAGCAGCACGAAGAAGCACAGCAGCAATGTCACCATGTCGCCATAGGTGTCCATCCAGTTGGCGCCGCCGCCCCCGCTTGATTTCTTTTTGATCGAAGCCATATATATTCACCTCAATCGCTCGTTGTTACAATCCGTTGTGTCTATGTCTTACTCGCCCTTCTTGCCCTTCTTGCCGCCGTCGCCGCCGTCGCGCTGCTGCTGGGACATGAAGGTCATCAGCTTCTCCCGGAGGAACTTGGGGTTGGCGCCGGACTGAATGGACATGATGCCCTCCACAATAATCAGCTTACAGAGGGTCTCCTCCTCGTCACGCTGGCGCAGCTGGTTGGCGATGGGCCCGAAGATCATATGGGCCAGGATACAGCCGTACAGGGTGGTGATCAGGGCGGTGCCCATGGCGGGGCCGATGTTGCCCGCGCCCTCGGCGCTGTCCATGTTCATGCCCTTGAGCATGTTGATCAGGCCCACCAGCGTACCCACCATACCGAAAGCCGGGGCCACGGAGGAGCCGCGGTCGTACATGCCCGCCGCAGCCTCATGCCGGGCGGAGGACTGCTCGATGTCGTTCATCATGATCTCACGGACTTGGTCGGCCTCGTTGTTGTCCACGATGAGCATGATGCACTGCTTGAAGAAGGGGTCGGACTGCTGGTTGCCCTTCTCCTCCAAGGCAAGTAAGCCGCTTTTACGGGCCACCTGCGCCAGCTCCACCAGCTCGTCAATGACGGAGAGGGGGTTGTAGCGCTTGGTGTTCATCAGGGTCTTGATGTGCTTGGGGATGGCCTTGAGCTGGCTGGGAGGGAAGCTGGCCACGATGATGGCAAAGGTACACCCGATGACGATGAACACGCTGGACGCGTCGAAAAAGTTGATAATCTGGGGGGGCAGCAGAGTCATATTGCCCGCTTCGTTGGTACCGAACATCATACCCACAATCATGACGGCCAGCGAGACAACCAGACCGATAATGTATGTAAGATTCATAGCGATTCACATCCATTTTAATCCCCGTGGGGAGATTTCTGTATAAAACCGGGGGACCGTCCCCCCCGCAGGGACGCATTTGAACGGAGCCGAGCGCCCTCGGCGCCGCGCAAATACGCCCCTTGCCCACCGCGCCGCTCAGCGTTTGTCCGACACCGTGACAATGCGGTGGATGTCCATAACCTTGGCGTTGTACTCGGTGATCTTCTTGATGATCTCCTCGGGGGTCTCCCGCACAATGACGTAGTCCCGGTTGATGAAGACGATCTTGGACTCGGGAATCATCTCGATACACTGGATCTGGTTGTGGTTGACGAGAAACTTCTCGTGGTTGCGCTTGGTCAGTACGATCATGGCGTGCTCCTTTCCGTCTCGGGGGCGGCCGCCTCCAGTCCGCCCGGAGGCGGCCGCCGAAGTGATGGACGTTACAAGTCAGGGGGCTTAGCGCTTCATGTTCACCAGCTCCTCCAGCATGGAGTCGGTGACGGTGATGATACGGGTGTTGGCCTGATAGCCGCGCTGGGTGGTGATCATCTCGGAGAACTCGGTGGCGATATCGGTGCTGGAGGCCTCCAAGCCGCCGGTCTGGAGCACGGTCTTGCCGCCGGTGCCGATGGCGTCACTGTAGGGGGGGACCACTTGGGCGTCGCCGGTGCCGGTGATCTCCTGGTTGTTCAGATACTTGCCGTTGAGGGTGCCGCCCAAGGCGTTGAGGTGGATGTCGCCGGCGCCCTCCATGGCCTTGTAGTAGGGGCCGTTGTCGTGGGTTACGCCGCTGGGATTATCCACGGTGGCAATGGCGATGCAGCCGATGGAGACGGTGCCGCCGGTCTTGGTGTTGGTACCGGTGACAAGGCCGGTCTTGGGGTCGATCTTGATGCCCTGCAGGCTCACGCGGAGATTATCCTTGTTGACGGCCTGCTGGGACTTGGTGGCGCCGTTGGGGTCGTTGTCGGCCACGTTGGGGCCGTCGCCGGGCTTGACGTTGATGTTAGTGCGTTTGTTGTCAGTGACCGGGCCCAGAACGTCATAGACCGCGTCGCCCTCCAGCCAGTTGGGGGTGGCGCCCTCCGTGTTCGTCGTGCCGGCGGGGTAGCCGCCGTTGGTGAGGGTGGGGGCGGCGGCGGCAACGGGCACGCGCAGGGGGACCAGCTGGGTGCTGATCATGGTGGGGTTCTTCTTCTTCTCGTACTCGGCCTTCTGCTCCGCGGTGGCGTTTTCGCCGGGCTCCTTGGCGGTGGGGTCGTAGTCGGGGTTCTGCACGGTGGCAAAGCCAAAGACTACCCGGCCGTCGCCGTCCACCAAGTAGCCTTGGGGATCCACGCCGAAGTCGCCCACGCGGGTCAGGGAGAGCTGGTCGGCGCTGATGGCGTCCTTGTCGCCCACCAAGAAGAAGCCCTCGCCGTTGATCATTACGTCCAGATCAATGCCGCTGGCGGCAAAGGTGGAGGTGGACATGTTCAAGTCGATGCACCCCACGGAGGCGCCGTAGCCCACCTGGGAGGGGTTCACGCCGCCGGCCAGCTCACCGCCGTCACTGCCGGCGGTGAGGGTGGAGTACATGGACTCGCGGAAGGTCATGCGCTGGGACTTATAGCCGTAGGTGTTGCAGTTGGCGATATTGTGGCCGATCACGTTGAGCTTGCTCATATGGGATTTGAGGCCGCCAATGGCGGCGTACATTGCACCAGTCATGGAATTAAATTTCTCCTTTTTACCGGATTTTTTCCGGGGCCGCCGCCCTCCGGTCAATCGGACGGGAGGGCATAGCATCCTAAAAAGGTCCTGCTATTACTTCAAGAGTACGGCTCCGTCGATGTTAGTGAAAATGTTCTCCTCCATCTCCTCTTGGGACATGGTGGTGATCACACGCCCGTGAGGGACGTTGATGATAAAGGCCCGCGTGGCGTCGAAAGCTAAGATATTGGTGGCTCCCTTGGCCTGCGCCCGCTCTACGGAGTCGGCCAATTGGCCCATCAGCGCCGGTGTGACCTCGATGCCCCGCTCCTCCGCCCGCGTCATGGCGTGCTTGGAGAAAGCGATAGAGGGCTCCGCCCGCTGAATTTCCCGCTGGAGCAGTGCGCCGAACTGGGCGCCGCCCTGTTGCTGGACGCGCTGAACGGGCTGAACGGATTGGACCTCAGAGACGCCTGAGATCGGGGGAATTTTGTCGATCATAACAAATCATCCATTTCCCGGCTCAGGTAGGAGGCCGGTCAAATCTGCATCGGCTCCTGTTCTGTGCCGCTGTTATTCTCCGGGGCGTCCGTGCCGCCGGTGCTGGGGGGATCGGTGGGCTTGGTGTCCTCGCCCTCGCCGGGCTTGTCGGGATCGGTGGGCTTGGTGTCCTCGCCCTCACCGGGCTTGTCGGGATCAGTGGGATCGGTATCTTCCCCCTCACCGGGCTTGTCGGGATCGCCGACATCAATCTTGGGCAGCTCACCCACGGCCAGAATGCTGCTGAGGGGATAGCGGTCTTTGCCGAAGAACAGGACGGGGATACCGTTGTAGGTACCTGTGGCGGTGACTTTGTCACAGATCTCCTTCATGTTGCCCTTGTCGTCAAAGACGCCCACAGTGACAGTTTTGCCAACCAGAGAGGCGGAGTAGGTGAGGGTGGTGGCCTGTGTGACCTGCTCCATCTGTGTGGTAAGGCTGGTCATGGCCTGCACCACGCTCATCTGAACCAGCTGGTTCATCATATCGCTGGTGTCAGCGGTGTTGTCGATGGTCTGGTTCTGGAACTGGACCACCATCAGCTGGAGCATGTCGGTAAAGCTCAGCTCGTTGGATGGGGTGTCCTCGTCACGCCAGCTCTTGAGGGCTGTCTGGCTGGTGGTGCCGCTCTTGTGGGCCTGACGGACTGCGTCATAGTACTCCTTGGCCGCCAGATCAAAGCCTGCGCCTGCGTAATCACTCATATTGCTGTTTGTTCTCCTTTCTGTTTAGATTTTCGCCTACATCACATCTTCCAGAGAGAACAGGCCCAGACGCAGCTGCTGCATAAAGTCCTCGGGATTGGCGCTCTGCTGCTGACGCTGCTGCTGGGGGTGCTTCTGCTGGTTGTGTCCGTCGGGGTCGGCCTGCTGGTGCATGGACTGCTGCTGGGCGCTCTCCTCGCTGCGCTGGACCTCCACGTGGACCGCGTCGTGTCCCATGTTCTGGAGGGCGGCGTGGAGGGAGTCCAAGTGCTCGGTGAGGAGATTGGCGGCCTTGCCGGTGGCGGTGTGCAGAACGACCTGCAAAGCGCCATTGGCGTCCCGGCCCATCTCGATAGTCACCGCGCCCAAGTGCTCCGGGGCCAAGCGGATCTCGACCTTCTCCACGGCGGCGCTCATGGCCTGCCGGATGGAGTTGGCCAGCTGGGTGTCCATGTCGGTGCTCTCGGTGTCCACCTCGTACCGCTCTCCCACCTTGATAGGGGCGGCCTCGGCGTCCTTAAACAGGGGCTTCTCCGTGCTCTCGGCCTCGTATCCCTCCACGTGGGTGTCGTCACTGTCCTCGACGGGGGCTTGGGTGTCCTCGGCCTTTACCGTGCGGATCACCACCTCCGGCTGTTCCTCAACGGCCTTCTGGACAGTCTCCGGGGCAATCTCAGGGGCCTCCTCGGCGGTCTCGGCGACCTCCTTAGGGATTTGGAAGCTGTCGGTCACTGCTTGGGGCTCGGCGGTCCCAGAGGGGGCATCCTCCTCCAAGGGGGCGGAGGTTACGTGCACCAGCTCTTGGATATCTGTGGTGATGAGCTCGTCCTCCGCCGGCTGTACATCGGGCTGTACCAGATTGGCGTAGGGGTTCACGGCGCTGCCCACCAGCTGATAAGCGGTTTTCTCCTCGCCGTTCTCGGTGGCCTGATCTGTGGTCTCGCTGTCCTTGGGGGCCTCAGGCTTCTCCGGGGCGTCGGCGCTCTGGCTGTTGTCCTTCACGGGGGCCTTGTCCTTGGGGGCGGCGCTGCTGGCCTGATTCAACATGTCCTCAAAGGAGACGCCGCTCTGGTTAGGCTTGCTGCTCACATTGGGAAGGGACATGGCGCCGGACATCTGCTGCATCAGCATGAGCAGATTCTGTGTGGCATTCATGTGTTTCATTTCACCTCCTTATCAATGGATTGAGTTTCGCTGGTCTTGCTGGCTGCCTCGGTTTGAACCTCCTCCTGCTCCTCCCGGTTCAGGATATCGTCCACTTGGCGGAAAGCCGCCTGTGTGCGGGCCATGGCAAGGATCATCTGGATCTCGGGATTCTCCATGGGATCGTCATGGCCGTCCTGCTGCTCGGAGATGCGGAGAAGGGAATCATACGGGGAACGATCCTCGGTGCGCTCCCACTTGGGGGCGTTGATGGCGTCCACCATCTCCATCAGGGCGTCCTCGACGGCCTCCTTCTCGTCCTTCTCCCGCTGGGAGCGGACCTTCGTCAGATAGTCCCGGAACAGCTGATCGGGATTCCAGCCGGTCTGCTCCGCGACGCTCTTCCGGGGGGCGGGGGTCTGTCCAAACCGCGCGGCGATGTCACAGAATGAAAGCGGCGTCTGCATTGCTCTCACCTCCTCTCCGTGACAGTATATAGAGAAACACGTCGCCGTGTCACTCACATTTTTAAGGGGCCGTCTGTGAAGCCTTATGCCTTCACACCGGCTGCCATAGCCCGGGTGGTGGAGACAAACTCCTCAATCTGGAGCTCCTCCGCCTTCTGGATGGCCTTGTGGTAGCCGTCCAGCTTCTTCTCCCGCAGCTTCTCGATGGAGGAGGTCTCCAGCTTGGCGTCTACCACCTCGCTGCGCTTGGCCTCCTCCTGCTTTTGGATCTCGTGGAGGCGCTGGGTCTCCTTCTCGATCCGGTGCTCCTCCATGCGGAGGTACTGCTCGAAGCCCAAAGCCTCACAGATAGTCATGCCCTCCATCTTTCGACGGCAGAAGTCGGCGTTCAGTTCTTGGTACTGTTCCTCTAAGCGGCGGACCGCGTCCTCCTGCGCTCTCAGCTGGGCCAGAATGGCGCCATGCTCTGTACGCAGGGAGTCCAACACCTGCTGCTTGTAGTCCAATACGGTCTCAAGAGAGAATTTGAATTTCTTCATGAAGTACAGGATCCCCTTTTTGAAAGGTTATTTCAGAATACGCTGGAGTTGAACCAAGCTCTCATCAAAGGAAAAGGACTCGTTGATCCCCTGCATGAGGAACTGGTTGATGGCATCCATCTTGCTGAGGGCGTGATCTAACTTGGGGTTGGTCCCCGCCTTGTAGGCGCCGATAGACACCAAGTCCGCGTTTTTCTCATAGACGCTCATAATGTCCCGCAGCTGCCCCGCCAGCTTCCGGTGCTCCGGGGTGACGATCTCCACCATCAGACGGGAGATGCTGGCCCCCACGTCGATGGCGGGGAAGTGGTTGGCGTTGGCCAGCTGGCGGGAGAGGACGATGTGGCCGTCCAAAATGCCTCGGACCGTGTCGGCGATGGGCTCGTTGGTGTCGTCGCCCTCTACCAATACGGTGTAGACGCCGGTGATAGAACCCTTTTCAAAGTTTCCGCTGCGCTCCAAGAGCTTGGGCATCTCGGCGTACATGGAGGGGGTGTACCCTCTGGCTACCGGAGGCTCCCCGATAGCGAGGCCGATCTCGCGCTGGGCCATGGCGAAGCGGGTCAGGGAGTCCATCATTAAAAGCACATCGTAGCCCTGATTGCAGAAGTACTCGGCGATACTGGTGGCCACGCTGGGGCACTTCATGCGCAGCATGGCCGGCTGGTCGCTGGTGGCCACCACCAAGACACTGCGCCGCATCCCCTCCTCTCCAAGATCCTTCTGCATAAACTCCAGCACCTCGCGGCCACGCTCGCCCACCAAGGCGATGACGTTGATGTCGGCCTTCACGTTTTTGGCGATCATGCCCATCAGTGTGGACTTGCCCACGCCGGAGCCGGCGAAGATGCCGATACGCTGTCCCTTGCCGATGGTGAGGAGGCTGTCAATGGCCTTGATGCCAAACTCCATCCGCTCCCGGATGGGGGGCCGGGCCATGGGGCTGATGTAGGTGGAGTCGATAGAAAAAGTGTCCGAACGCTGGAAGGGCTCCTTGTTGTCGATGGGCTGGCCCAAGGCGTTGATCACCCGCCCCCGGAGGAAGGGCCCCACCGGCAGCGTCAGACGCCGCCCGGTGTTGCGCACAAAGTTCCCCGCGGAGATGCCGCTCATGTTGGCATAGGGCATCAAAAGGATGTGATCGTTTTTAAAGCCCACCACCTCGGCAGGAACCTGCCCGCCGGACTCGCCGGAGTAGATGCGGCAGATGTCGCCGATGGCGGCCCGACCGCCGGAGGCCTCAATGGACATGCCCACGATATTCTCGATTTTCCCGGTGTGGCTGATAGTCTCCGCCGAGCGGATGCTGGGAATCATCTCCCGGAACATATCCTTGAAGTCCCTCCTCGCTGTGGGGAATAGGGGTTGCTGTGTGCCGGACTATAGAGCGAAACGAAAATGCTTCTTGCTGTCTTTTTGCTCAGGAAGAGCTGCCTACCACTGGGTGCCCAACTGCTCAGTGAGGATATCACGGATGTTGGCCATCTGGGTGGAGGCGCTGGCGTCAATAATCTCCTCCGGCGTCTCGATGATACAGGTGCCGCTCTCATCGTCACCCATGGGAACCACCTTGATGTGCTGGCTCAAAGCCCCCAAGGAGGCGGTAAGGGCGGGGGAGATCTTGGCGATGCTCCCGGTGTCGCAGCCGGAGATATAGATGTGGACCCACTCCTGCCGCTTCATCCGCTCGGTGGCGCTCTGGATCATGCGCACGATCACGTCGCTGCTGCTCTTCAGGCTTACCCGCACGATCTTCTCGGCGATGGCGATGACAATGTCCAGAAGCTCATCTCTGGTCTGATCGACCAGCTCCTCCCGAACCAGAGACGCCTTCTCCAAAAAGGCTTGGACCTCCTGCCCCATTTTCTGGGCATTGGCCTCCTTGTCCCGGATGGCGTCCTCCATGGCCTTGGCGGTACCCTCTGCGTAGCCCTGACGGTACCCCTCGTCCCGGGCGCCGGCGCGGATCTCCTCCAGCTCCTGCTGCGCCTGCTCCCGTGCTTGGTTCAGGATGTTTTCCGCATCCTCCCGGGCTTGGGAGAGCATCAGCTCGGCCTGGAGCTGGGCATACTGCACCGGAGCGGTGCTGCTGGGGTCGGCTCTGGGGGGGGGCTCCTCCTGCGGGACCTCGTCCTCATCGGGGGGGAGGGTCACATCCATCCCCGGCTCCGCTGACTCCCCTTCCCCGATGAACAGCTCCTCCCAGTCCTCCGCGCCCTCCTCCTCTTCCGGGGGGAGGGGCTCCGGCGGGGGGGCGCCCTCTATCTCGATGGAGGCGGCCTCGGGGAAGACGTAGGCCTCCGCGTCGGAGCCAAAGAGCCCCTTCCAGATGTTACGCAATGATATCGTCCTTTCCACCCTTCAGGATCACGATCTCGTTTTTCTCCTCTAAATCGCGGATGATGCCCACAATACGCTGCTGGGCGTCCTCCACATCCTTCATACGGACGTTGGTTGTGATCTCCAAGTCGTCCCGGATACTCTCGGCCATACGGGCGGACATGTTGGTAAAGAGCTTGTTGGACACCTCGGTATTGGCGGTCTTGAGGGCCAGCACCAGATCTCTCGGGTCGCAGTCCCGCAGTACACGCTGTACAGAGCGGTCGTCCATGGTGACGATGTCCTCGAACACGAACATGCGCTTGCGGATCTCGTCGGCCAGCTCCGCGTTGTCCACGCCCAAACTGTCGAAGATGCTCTTCTCGCTGGAGCGGTCCAAGTTGTTCATGATGGACGCCACATAGTCGATGCCGCCCACCTTGACATTGGAGGTGGTGATGATGCTGGAGAACCGGCGCTCCATCTCCGCCTCCACGATCTTGATGGCGGTGGGGGAGGCGCTCTCCATGGTGGCGATGGCCTCCACCACCTTCACCTGACGGGAGGTCTCCAGCTGCTCGATAACGCCAGCGGCCTTGTCCGGGTCCACATAGCTGAGGACCAGAGCCATGGTCTGGGGACGCTCGTTCTGCAGCGCGGAGTACAGGGACTTCACATCCGCCTTGTCCAAGAAGGCGAAGTCGCGGTTCTTCAGGGACTTGGTGACCTTCTCCAAGAGGGCGGAGGCGGTCTGCTGGCCGAAAGCCTTCTCCAGTACGGTTTTGGCGTACTCCAAGCCGCCCTCGGTGACGGCCTTGTTGGTGAGGCAGCTCTGGTAGAACTCGGTGAGCACCGCCTCGGTCTGCTCACTGTTGAGCATTCCTAAGCGGGCCACCTCCAGCGTCAGCTGCTCCAGATCCTCCGGCTCCATGAACTGGTAGAGAAGGGAGGCCTTATCCGCCCCTAAGGATACGATAACGGCAGCAGCCTTCTGGGAGGAGCTCAGCTCAAAAGTAGTGGCATCAGCCATTCTCTTCCCCTCCTCTCAGCCATGTCTTGATCATCTGCGCGGCGATTTCCGGGTTGTTCTGGGCGAACTGGCGGACATTCTTGCGCAGCTCCATGCTCTTCTCGGTGTTGATCTCCATAATGTCGGCGCCGGTACCGCCGGCAGCGGCGGCCGCGGCGGTGGCCGCTGCGATAGCCTCGGCCTCCTCCAGTGTCAGGGCTTGGGACTGCTGCTCCTCCAGCAACCTCTGCTCCTCCAGCTGCTGCTTCTTCTTCCGCTTCCGGCCCACGATCATCAGCACGATGGCCAAGACCAGCAGCAGAACCAGCACGCCGGCGGCGATGTAGAGTACATAGTCGGGAACAGGCAGGATGGGCCCGATGGGCACCGGCGCATCCGCCTCGAAGGGAGCGATCAGCACGGAGACACGGGACTCCGGATCCTCCCCGCCGATATTGGCGGCGGCGGCCACGTGGCTTTTCAGCATAGCCTCGTCCACGGCCCAAGCGTTGGAGGCGTTGGCGTTGATGGTGACGGCGATGCCGATGTCGGTAATGGTGCCGGCAAGGACCTCGCTCTGCTCCACCCGCTTGTTGTTGTCCCGGTCGTTGGAGCCCTGATAGGCGGCGTAGTCCTCGTCGCCGTCCAGCTCGCCGTTATTCATATAGTTGGGGATCTCGGAGTTGGAGGGGGTGCCCACTACGCCGCCTGTGGTGGCGATGTCGCCCTTGGCCACCTGCCAGAACCAAGTCTGGCTGTCGATGAGGCCGCCTCCGTCGTCAGGTGCGCCTGTGGGCTGGGAGTACTGGGTGTCCTCGACGATCTTCCGGCTCACGTCCACATTGCAGTTCACCGCCACTTTGACGTTGTCCTGCCCGTAGATGCTGCCCAAGACCTGAAGGACCTGTGAGCGGACGTTGTTGCTGGTATCCTGCTCCAGCTTCACCTTCAGGGCGCTGGCCTCACTGATGGAGGAGAGCGCGTCCCCGGCGGAGTAGCTGTTGTAGTACTGGTCGGTGATAAACACGTTGTCAATGGTGAGCCCCTCCACCGCGTGGGCGACAATCCCGGCGATGGCGTTGACCATCTGGGAGGAGAGACGTGTGCTCCCGTCCAGCGTGAGGGTGATAGCGGCGCTGCTCTCGGTGACATTGTCCTCCAAGATGTAGCTGCGCTCCTTGCCCAAGGTGATGTCCACTGTGGCGTCCCGGATGCCGTCCAAGGTACACAGGACGCTGCGGATTTTCTCCTCCAAGCCTACCAGCCACGCCCGGTCCGCCTCGGTGGTGGTGGAGAGGCTGTTGATCTTGTCGAAGTAGATGTCGAACAGGAAGCCATTCTTGGGATAGCCAGCCAGAGCCATCTGGCCCTGCAGCCGGGAGACTTGGTCGGCGGGAACCAAGATGCTGTCCCCTTGGACCTTGTAGTCCGTGTAGCCGTTCTCACTGAGGAAGGAGAGCACGGAGCTCATCTCACTGTTGGGGAGACCGGTCATCAGCGTCTCGTAGGGCTTGTTGTTGGCCCAGATGACGAAAGCCACAATACCTATAATCAGCACAGCGGTGGTGACGCCCAGCACGATGCGCATTTTTTTGCTCATTTTTTTGAAAAAGTCCTTGACCTTTTCAAAAAATCCCTTGATTTTTACGTCCAACGCGATTCCTCCCCAAAGGCTGTTCTCAGAAAATGAGGCATACCAAATCTGTCAGCGCACAGAGTGCTCACATGCTGATGCGCATGAGCTCACTGTAGGCATCCAGCGCCTTGCTGCGCAGCTGGATCAGCATATCCAGCGCCACGTCCGCCTTGTAGGAGGCGAGGCTCAGCTCAGCGGGGTTATCCAACTGCCCGGTGGAGAGCAGATACTGCATCTTGGTCTTCTCATCGTCGGTCTGACGCACGTTGTCAATGGCGGTGCGGAATACGTCGGCAAAGACGGCGGAGCCGGGGAGGGAGGAGGAAGATTCCTTCCCCTCCAAAGAGGGAAATACGTTCCAGAGAGGGGCGATCCCCTGAATACGGCTGTCCATAGTGAAGCCTCCTTGTATGTTACTGAGCGGGCAAAACCCCGCCGGCTGGCCGCAGGACAGCGGCCGGAAAAAATGCAGAAAAACGCGGAAATAGGGGAAAAGTCAGCAGAAAAACCGGATTTTTCCTTTGGCCTCCAAAAACGCGAAATGAGGTCAAGCTTAATAAACCGCCGGTGAAGACCGGGGCATCCCCCGGCAGTTCATTATGCTTTGACCCTGTGATCCTTTTTATTTCCCGATCTCCATTCCCTTGGAGATCACGCTTTTGAGGAGATTGAAGGCGGTGACGTTGGCGGAGTATGCCTGAGAGGCCGCCATGCCGTCTGTGATTTCTTTCACCAAATCCACGTTGGGGAGCTCCACATACCCCTCCTCATTGGCGTCTGGGTCTGTGGGGTCGTACTTGAGCTTGAAGTCCGACTGGTCCTCCACAATCTCAGTGACCTTGACGCCGGCGGTTCGGTTATAGCCGGTATTGCTCACCAGCCCGTTCTGGGCTGCGGCCATAATATTGCGGAAGGAGTTGCGCCCGTCCTCCGCCTGAAAAACCACCATTTTCCGGCGATAGGCGCCGCCGGCCTCTGTGCGGGTGGTGTTGATGTTGACAATGTTCTCCGACACCACGTCCAAGCGCAGCTGCTGCGCGGTGATCCCGGAGCCGACAATATTGATGGAGCTTAGGAAAGCCATAGTGGATTACTCCCTTCTGATGGTATTGGACCGCGAATAAAATATCAATGTAAATGGTAAAAGCAGAAAAGACAGCCTGCTTATTGGCCGCGGATAGCCGTACGCAGACGGGCTAAATCGCTGTTCATAGAGTCCATCACGTACTGGATCTGGTAGGTGTTTCGGGTGGCCTCCACCAGCTGTTCCCCCACGTTGACGCCGTTGTCATCTAAACGGGCGGTTTCGGGGTAAGCGGTGTGGACAACGGGCATGGCGGTACTCACCACGCCCCGCATAACACTGGCGGGCTGTCCCTCGGCGGCAGCGGCCAGAAGCTGGGTGCGGAAAGCGTCCTCGAAGGTAACATATTTCGCTTTATACCCCGGTGTCTCCGCGTTGATGATGTTGTCCAAGGTGGCCCGCTGCTTGGTCCACTGGAAATTCATGGACCGTTCCAGCATCAAAAAGGAGTTGGAAAAGAAGAATCCGCTGCTCATATGACAACCTCCCTTGGAAGTCTGAGTAAGCTCTAATATATACTGATGTTATGGGGCGGAACATATAATATTGTTGGAAAAAGGTTGAAAATATACCACAATATGCCCCCGACGGTAGAGCAAGACATTATATGCGATAGTATATCACATGTTGTAAAGCTATGCAACTGAAAATTGTAATAACTCTGAAAAGGATTTTGGATATGTTTTTGGTACAGGGGTATTTTATGTGTATGGCAAGCTGCTCTGCCTGTCTGTCAGACTGCCCTGACTCCAAGTGGATTTTCTTCCAGTGCGCAGGGGAGTGGTTGCATCATATCACATGAAAAAGAATCCGTCAATACACCCAAAGAGAGATGCCTTTCATTCCCAAAAATTGTGCCAAGATACCCCTTGGTTGGATTCTTCTTCCATTGAGAGCTGATACATATCCAAGAGGAATGATCAGCAGACAGGAGGGGGCTGGCGGGAGGACAGAAGCCGTAAAAAACATCCTCCCCAGACATCAAAACCGTGCACAAAACCGCCTGTATAAATGATACAGGCGGTTTTCAACTGAGGGAGGGATTTAGGGCGTTGGCTCTTGAGGGCTCTTCCCTCTGCCGTGCTCCGGCAGCATACCCAGCAGGGCCAGAGGCGAGACCTCCTCGTCGGCGGCTTCCCGGTTGACCTCGGCGGCCTTTTTCAGCTCGGCGCGGAGAATAGAGATGCTCTTGGGGGCCTCAATCGCCAGACGGACGCGCCCTGCCTCCACGGAGAGGATCGAGATCTCAATCTCATCGCCGATCAGCAGGGACTCCCCCTCCTTCCGCTGGAGGATCAGCATACAGCCTCCTCCTTTTGCTGGAATTCCGACAGGCGATGGTGCATCCGGTAGTCCTTGCTGTCCAGAATGACCTGCATGGCCTGACGGGTATGGTCGTTGATCACCACGGGACACTTGAGGTTTACTGTGCTCTCCCCCACAGGGTCCCGCACCACGCACAGGGTGTAGAAGCACAGCTCCTCGCTCTTCTCCACACCCATCCTGCGCAGCTCTTCCGGGGGGAGGACGGGGGCGTAATCGCCCTTGAGGAAAAAGGGGTTTACCGCCACAAAGGCTAAGGCCGGGGTGTCCGCGCTCTGGAAGCAGAGGAGGCTGCCGTCGCCCCCCTCAAAGGGCAGGAGAAAGAACTGCTTTTCCTCCTCGAAGCCGAACAGCCCATCGGGGAAATGGAGGACATCCGCCTCTTGACAGTCCAGAGTGCCGAAATACTTGGTTTGCAGCTGCACAGCGTACCTCCTAATAGTGGTCCAGACTAAAATTTACGATTGCGCCTTGCGCACGAAAGGCGCCCGGTGTCCGCGAGCCCTCTCAGAAAGCGGCTGTGCCGCTCTCTTGATGGCCTTTAGGCCTTCACATCCACCGGCTCATAGTTGGGGTCGGAGGAGGGGGGCACGTAGATGGGGCCGCCGATATACTTGATGATCACCTCGGGGCGCTGGGTCATGGTGAACTCGATGTCGCCGGGAGTGAACTCAAAGTCCCCCTGATTGAACTTCCAGTCAAAATTCAGCTTATCCATCTCATAGCGGATGCTCATCTCGCCGGGGTCCCAAGTGATCTCCGGGGGGACCTTGGGGATAAACTCGATGCCGGCGTTTGTCTTTACATCCTTCATCATAGCCTCCTCGGCAAACTGCGTAACAAGCTCCTCGCCCACCCGGGTCTTCAGCAGCAGCTGGCCCTGACGGGCGAAGGTGGCGGTGGCCTCATAGGCCGCCTGCTGGCCCTTGTCGGCATCCTGAGCGATCCGGCGCGCCAGTGTGGGCGTGATGGAGTTGCGTGCCTCAAAGGTGTCAATATTGACACGGATGGGACGGCTCTTGATGCTCAGACCGCCCTGGTCCCGGGAGACCTCCATCTCGGCGGTGCCGCGTGCGTACTCCAATTTAGCGTTGGTGGTACGCATCTCAATTTGGATGGGGACCGTGGTGATTTCAATCAGTGGCTTCATTGTGTGGTCGCGCTCCCTTCTATATAGCTTCAGGCGATCCATGCCTGCATCTTCACACAAAAAGCGGGGGAAAATTCAATTAGGAATTAGGAGTGTTGGCAATGGACGGCCTCCGAGGAGGACCGGCTGCCCCTGCAGCGGCGGATGCATCCGCCGATTCTGCGGTGCCGCGGCATGACGCGCGGGGGTCAGTTCATATAGTCGATCAGGGACTGGCTCAGAAGCTGATTGCCGATTTTCAGCGCCGCGTTGTAGCAGTAGAGGTCCCAAGAGAAGGTGCTGATGGCGTCGGCCAAGTCCACCTGCTCGATGTCCAGGACCTGCTCGTTGAGGGTGTTCTTCTGCTCACTGAGACGCTCGGAGTTGGTCTGGAGATACTTGGCCTTGGTGTCCAGCTCCACATACTCGCTGGTGGTTTTGGCCTGCGCGGCCTTCAGCTTATCCATCAGCCGCAGGGATACCGCCTCGTCCTCCGGGGGATGGAAGGAGCCATCCTCGCCGCACTTCTTGAAGATCTCGCCCAGCCGCTGCTGGAGGACCACGATGTTCAGCGGGTCGCCGTCCTTATCCACGCCGAAGCCCAGCATCTTGATGCCGGGGAGGGCGGTATTGAACACGCTGCCGTCAACGATCTTGCCGTCGATCTCCTGCATGCCCATGCCCACATCCAGATTGACCTCCTCCTCGGCCATCATCTTCAGCTTAGTGTAGTCATTCTGGTCATTGTAGTAGTCGGCCCAAGCCTTGTTGGTCTCACTCAGCTTTTCATACTCCTCGCTGCCCTTGGCGGGAACGCCCTCATACAGGCCGTACTCGTTCTTGGTGGCTTCAAAGGTAGTAGGATCGCCAGCAACAGCAGTGGGTTCATCAGCGGTAGGTTTTTCTTTAACCTCATGCTTGTAATACTTGATCCACTCCTGCTCCTTAGGCGAAGGGGGATTACCAACAATAGCCGGGTTAGTTAACCAGTCAGGCTCGGGGCCTGCGGGCTTTTCGTCTGTGACATGGTTGTAGTAATCGGCCCATGCCTTTTCGTGGTCGTTCATATCCGCCGGATTCAGCACACCGTCCAGCCAGTTCGGCTCCGCCGCGGTGGGGGCCTTCACACCGCCGGCGTTGACATTGACGCCCCGGTAGAGCAGATCGCCCTCCGGGCTCCAGCTGAAGGGCACCCGCAGCCCGTCGCTGCCGGAGAAGATGAACTGATCGCCGTACTGGCAGTTCATCATCTGCACCACCGACTTGGCCGTCTCGCCGATCACCTGACCCAGCGCCGCGCGGCCCGAGCCCTCGGTGCCGTTCTCCGCCAGCAGGGTGGAGAAGCGGGAGGTCTTGTCGGTGAGATCATCCACCGCCTTGCCCAAAGACAGCCAGCCGGAGTGGAAGCGCTTGTAGGTGTCGTCATTGTTGGCCAGCTGGCTGCTGGCCTCGTAGTAGGCCTGCCGCAGCCGGAAAGCCTGCGTAGCCCCCGAGGGGTCCTCATAGAAGCTGTTGAAGTTGCGGTGGGTGAGCACCTTGTCCCGGGACCCGGACAGCGTGGTATTCACGTTCATCAGGTTGTGCCGGTAGGTGTTCATGGTCATGTTGGTGGTAATACGAAAACCCATAGGTTTACCTCCTATCAAATGGCGGTGCCGTTAATCAGCTTATCCAGCATGGAGTCGATGGTGGTCAAAAGCCGGCAGGCGGCGGAGTAGGACTTCTGGAACTGCATCATATTGGTGGCCTCCTCGTTGAGGTCCACGCCGGAGACACTCTGACGGCTGTTCTCCAGATTGAGCACTTCACCGTCGAAGTTGTTGTAGAGGATGGTGGTGGTCCGCCGGTCGTCGGCCAAGGTGGTGGAGATGTTGCGGTACATCTCCTGGAAGGTGCCCACAAAGTACTTGCCGTGGGAAGCGTCCGCCTGCACCTCGTCAGTGTAATAGGTGACCTTCTCGTTCATCAGGTTGATCATGTGCTTGATATTGCTGCCCTTGGTGGTATTGCCGTTGATGTTGGGCTCCTTGGTGTTCAGCACCCGCACCGTTGTCTCGCCCCAGCCCTTGGAGATGGAGATGTTCTTGGCGTCAATGTTCGTGGTGTCGTTGCCCGCACCGTTGTTGCTGAACAGCACCCCGCCGTCGTAGTAGGCATACTCCTCCTTGATGGTAGCGCCGTTTGCTAAGAGGAATTCTCTGTCAGCGACCGCCTCATCATTGCGGGGGATTTTGTTGCCATTATCCAGTATAAACTCACCGTTGCTGTCAACATAATATTCTGTTGTATCCGCAGGGTTGTCGGGGTCGGTTTTAGTGGCATTGCTGGGGATTCTCATCCCCTTGCCATTGGTAATATAGTTGCCGTCGCCGTCTACAAAGTAGTTAATGCCGTCGGCGTCCTTCTTGGACTCATAGAGCACCCCTGGCTCAATCTGATTGGCTTCATTAAAGGCCTCGGCAAAGGACTTGGCCAAGAAGTCCAGCGTCTTTTCATAGTAGGGGATGCCCCGCTTGGTAGCGGCGGTGGGATCGAACTTCAAGTCATCCTCGCTGACAAACTCGCCCTCCTCCGTCAGCAGCTCCCGCAGAGCTTGGAGGGAGCCCTGAAGGGTCACGTCGTCGATGTCCACGATCTCGTCGATCAGCCGGTTGTGCTCATCCCGGCGGGGCCGGCCCTTGGAATCCTTCAAAGCATCCAGCTGGAGCAGGTATCTGTTCTCGTCCTTCGCGCCCTCCAAGGCGTTGGGGGCCTTCTCCTTGTCAGCCAAGTCCTTGTCATCCGTAGGGACAAGATCCCCGTTGGCGTCGGTGTAGAGGTACTTCATGCCGGGGATATGGGTCTCGTCGTAGACCGGATTTTTCTGGGGGGTGGAGTCCTCAATATTGGCAACCGGCACCCAGGCGCCGCCGTTGTTGTCGAAGTCGGGAAGATTGCTGTTGGGATCACCGGGGGCGTAGGTGGCAGTGGGGTCCCACTTCAGATAGGGCTTGGTGAGGGAGCTGTTGCCGGTGTCGTTCATCAGGGGGGCGGCCAGCAGCGGATCCGCGGTGGGCTTTCCGTCCTTGGTGAGGTATTTTAAGGTGCCCACATCGGGGTTGGGCTTTGGCGCGGCGTCAGCCTCCGTGTTGGTGGTGCCGCCGCCGTCCTTTAGCCATCTGTCGTTCATGCCGGGGTTCTCCTTGGGCTGGCCGCCCACCTGCTCGGCGTCCGCCGCGTTATTGGTGCCTTTCCCGTCCGGATCCAGATACTTGAAACCAAAGGTGGGATTTACCGCCCGGGCGGCCAGCGCCGGATCGTCGGTGGTCAGTCCGTTTGCGGTGAGATACCGGTCATTTACGTTGGGATTGGGCTTCGGCGCGGCGTCGGCAAGGACATTTGTCGGGTTGCCGTCTTTGTCCAAATAGATCCGGTCGTCCTTGTTCCACATGGGGGCCGCCTCGCGGGGGTTGTCCGTGGGGTTTCCCTTCCAATCTAAAAACTGCATGCCCTTGGGATCGTCGGGGTTGTAGTCCGGGTTGAGCTTGGGCAGCTCCTCGGGCATCATCACTTGGGTTGCGTAGATGCCGTCCACCAGATTGATGGCGGGGGAGGTGTCCGCCAAGTTAATGACGATCTTCTCCACCTCGCTGTACTGGTCAATCTTCTCCGTGGTGTAGGTCACGTCAATCTTCATATAGCTGGACAGCTCGTCAATCAGCACATTCCGGGTGTCCCGCAGCTCCAGAGCCTTGTCGCCGTAAAGGGAGGCGTCCCGGATCTGCACGTTCAGATCCCGGATGTTGGACAAAATCGTATTGACATCCTTAATATCCGTCTTGAGCTTATTCACCGTATTGTCGTACTGGACATCCAAATTCTTGGCGGCAGTGTTGAACAGCTTCACCAGCGTGGCCGCGGAGGAGCGCACCAGCGTGTCATACTCCTCGCTGCCGATCTTCCCGGTGAGGGTTTGGAGCTGGCTCTTAAAGTCATTGAGCTGGTTCTCGATAATGCCGAAGTCGTAGTCGCCCTTGCCCACCTCGTCCAAGATGGCGGAGAGGTCGGAGAGCCCGTTCAGCTTGGCGGCCTGCTGGCCCAAGTTGGCCTGCTCGTTGCGGAAGCGGATATCTAAATAGGGATCCCGCAGCTGAGACACACCGCTGCACAGCACGCCGTAGCCCACGTTCATGTTGAACATATTGGAATAGCGGTCGGCGCCGCCGCTGTAGATGGACACCAAGTCCATCCGCTGACGGGTGTAGCCCTTGGTGTTGATATTGGCGATGTTGTTGCCTGTCACATTCAGAGACGCTTGGGAGGCATAAATCCCCAGACGTGCGGCGGTGAAGGAACCAAATGTACCGATAACAGCCATAAATCTGTACTCCTTATATATAACTCTATCAAAAACTGTTCAAACCAGCAAACAGCCTCGCCGCCCTGCGGCAAGACCGAACCAGATGCAAGAAACCTGCCGCGCAGGCAGCGGGAATCACATGGACCGCAAAAATTGCGGGATGCGAAAGACTGCGGAAACCACATGGACTGCGGAAATCGCATGCACTGTAGGAACATGCACTGTAGGAATTAGATGCAGGGGCGCACAGCGTGCGCCGGCTCCCATTCCACCGTTACCCAAGCAGACGCGCACTGTGCGCCCCTGCTTGGCAGGCAGTCTCGTTACCACATAAAAAAGCCAGACATACCACTTAAACAATATGGTAGCGAACGCAAAATCCTTTTTGGTCACTTTTCCTTTTAAGTTCTTTTAAGAAAAAGCGGCTACGCTCTAAAATCGGCTTGGCGGGGGGCTTCGCTCTGTCTGGCGGCGGCCTCATCCTGCTGGGTCCGTTCAATGACCCGGAGGTTGATCTCGAGGGCATTCCGGGCCACCAGACTGGCGGCTTGGAAAATCTCGTACTGCCGCTGGAGGGCCTCCACCACCTTCCGGGTCTCCAGCTCCTCCTCGGCGGGGGCACGGGCGATAAGGCCGCTGAGCTTGACGCCCTCCAGCCCTAAATCCCGCAGAGCGGCGTCCCGCTTCTGGTCAAAGCCCCGCAGGCTCAGGCTGAGCACCTGCTCCTGCTTCATACACTCGTCCACGGCCATCAGGTCCCCCCGGCCTACCGCCTCGGTTTTCCGGTTCTCCACATCGGTTAGCTGCTCAAGGGTTTTGGTCAGGCCGCGCAGCATGTGCAGGTAGCCCTGCCAAGTCATCTGGGCCATCACTCGCCCTCCTCCATCAGCAGCATCCGGGCGGCGATTTCACGGGGCGATACGGCATATTCGCCGGTCTGGACCTGCCGGTGGAGGTCCTGAATCTTCCCGGTTGTGTTGCAGGTGCGGACCTCCCGGGAGAGGCTGGAGACCAAGTCGCGGAAGGAGCGCCCGCCGCCCTCGGCGGCGGAGGGGGAGAAGTGGTCGTAGTACCCGTCCGTCTGGACAGCCGGCGCGGCGCCCCGGCGAGCGGCGGAGCGCAGGGTTTTCGTTTGGATGGGCTTGACGCCCTCGGGTCCATAAATCAGCATAGCAGTTCCTCCTGTTTCAGAAGCCCGATGGGGTTACAAAGGGCGTCGGTTCATTCTCTTATTCTTACTATCGGACTATTGTGGGGAAAATTAACACCGCTGCTCAAACTTTTTATGACAGAATGTTGTTTGTCCATGTTTTTTGTGAAAAAACAGGCGCCCTGCCGCCGCCTCCGGGGCAGCGAATCCCCGATGGCATAGGAAAAGGGGGCGGCATTATTTTGTCCTGAAGAGGGGTTTTGCCCCCAATACAGGCGGTTCAGGGGGCCAAAACAGCATCTGAGGGCCGCGGGGGGCTTTTTGGGAGAAAGTCGAGAAAAAGGTGGTTGCAACATCGGATGAATTTGTGCTATAATGAAAATACCTGAATTAAAAGAGATGAGGTGCGGTCATGCGAATATCCCAGCGCTGCGAGAAAGCGGAGATTCTGAATGCGGAGGGGGACGTGCTGACAAAGGCCATGGTGGACGTGACCGGGGAGGACGAGGTCTCCCTAGTGGTGCCTTGGTCCTTCGACCGTCTGAAGCAGGATGTATTCACCGTGGTGTTCTACGATCCGGTACAGGGCGTGCTCACCACCCGCTGTACCTTTGGAACGCCCCGGCTGCTGCCGGAGCAGCGCAGCGCCATGCCCTGCTCTATATTAGAGGAGGTTTCCTCTATGCAGAGGCGGTTGGATGTTAAGGTGCCTTTGGCGCGGACGCTGGAGGTTATTGTTACTGGAAGCGGGGTATCGGGTACTTATACCGCTCAGTTGGTGAATATCAGCGCCGGCGGCATCTATCTTACTACCGATGTGCCCGTGCCGGAAGGAACCTGTTTTTGTTTCGATTTTAAGGAATCTAATGTGGATTTGAACCTTACAGCAGAGGTTTTGCGCTCGGAAAGCCGTACTGACCGGCGGGGGAGACTGGTGTTTGGGTACGGCTGCAAGTTCGTCCATCTCAGCTCTCGCAGCGAGGCCCAGCTGCGCAGCTTCGTGTTCCAGCAGGAGAGAATGCGGTATAAGAAATAGCGGCATCTGCGTATATTATATGACGGGAGGAGGCTTTTTGCCTCCTCTTTTTGCGGCGTTTTTGGCCCAAAAAACGCAAAAAGTCGTGATTTTGAAGGGATTCGTTGCAGCGGAATGTGCAACGGAATTGGAAGGAATTTACAAATTTGGATTGGGATAAGGCCCTCCTTCGTCAGGGCTTTGCCGTAACACCTTTATTGTATGTCGCCCGCGCGCTGGGCGTGGGGTATCGAAGGGTTTGGAGCCTGTTTAAAATCTTTTGACAAAAAAGCAGAGTGGGAGATAGTAGGAAAAAACAAGCGGGAGCTGGGGAAAATGCGTCAATACCCAAGTGATATCAG
>CANPBB010000008.1 GCA_947572235.1 uncultured Clostridia bacterium | reverse complement strand
CTCCCCTCGTTCTCGTTTTTATTGTTTCGCTGTCTGTCTTATAGGGAGCATATCAGCTTGGCCCGAAGCCTACCGCCCCTCATGGGAAGGCCCTTCCCTGTCCTTGCGGGGAGCGGGCGGTGCCTATGGGGTAATGGCCACTCCAGCTTTGGTTGTGGATGGTAAAGTGGTATCCTATGGCAAGGTGCTGAAAAAAGATGAGGCTTCGGCATTGATACAGAAGGCGCGAGGATAAAGCTGGGATCTGTGGCGGAACATGCGGTTGCAGCTTTCACACCATTGTGGTACTAAAGCATTTGGTAGCTCACAATAGCGGGTGAAATATTAACAAATTTGCGAATAATGCTTCTACTATAGAAGCATTATGTATGCCATTTTTTATACTTGGATTTGCAAAGAAGGGGTGAGGGCTTATTTGGAGCGCTCCGCCGAGGCGATACAAGCAGCGCCGGCCTCTACGCATCGTAGGTTGTCAATGGCGTCGGAACCTGTTATGCTCTTTCTCAGAAAGGAGGTGCCTTATGGACACCTATATCACCGGCGCTGCCATCAAGAGCCTGCGGGAGCGCCGCCGCCTCACCCAGTCCCAGATAGCTGACAGGCTCTCTGTCAGCGCCAAGACCATCTCTAAGTGGGAGACCGGCCGGGGGCTGCCCGATGTCTCCCTGCTGGAGCCGCTCGCCGCTGCCTTGGGTGTCTCCCTGCCAGAACTGCTCTCCGGGGAGCAGGTGATCAACACCAATCGCTCTGCGAACCTGCTCCGAGCCCGTTTTTACGTCTGTCCCCTCTGCGGCAACATCCTTCATACCTCCGGCCCTGCCCTGATCTCCTGCTGCGGCGTCCGGCTGCCGCCCTTGGAGGCGGAGAAGCCCGATACGGACCATGCCGCCCTCGTCGAACCGGTGGAGGATGAGTACTACATCTCCTTCCGCCACCCGATGAGCAAGGACCACTTTCTCTCTTTCGCCGCTTGGCGTACCGGAGACCGCTTGGAGCTGGTCAAGCTCTACCCAGAGGGGGGCGCGGAGGCCCGCCTTCACTGCCGAGGTCAGGGGGTGCTGCTCTGGTACTGCAACCGCCACGGACTGTTTCAGCAAAAAATATAGCGAAACAGCGAAGACTGCCGATTTTTTCGACGGTCTCCGCTGTTTTGTTGATGTGGAAGCCCTGCTCACTCCCTCGCGATACCCAAGCGGCTGCAGCCGGCCATGGCGTAAAGCTCCCGCATGGAGGCGCCGCCGAGGATCTTTGCCACCCCACCAAAGTACATCACATGGTCTCTGGCCTTGTATCCGCCTTGGAGCTTGCGGGCGAAGCTCGCGCGGCTGCCAGAGATGCAGGGGGTGGGAAAATCCGCCGCCGGGGGATAAACATATAGGCGGTCTTGTCCACATCCCGGCAGGAGCAGGTATCGCAGCGGAAGGTTTGGTTCCGCAGCGCTTCCCCTACCACGGAGAGGGCGAAGGTCCCCTCCCGCTGGATGCAGCCGCCGGAGTCCCTCTTCCCGCTCGGACACACCGCCAGTACAGGGGGATGGTTAGAGGTGTAAGTCCACCAAGGACACTGCCATCACATTGACCCTGCCGTCAGGGCGGCCTGCGGTAAGCAGAGCGAAGGGGTTGGGAGAGGTGGGCTTCTCGATGGTAATCTATTTTAACATGGGGATATTCTGTCAAATCAGCTTCTTTTTTGCCGCTCAGGTATCTTGCAGCCATCGGGCAGCCATATGGAAAGCCTCCGCCATGCCTCCCTCACGCACATCGGGGACCACATGCCCCGCTGCCTCCCGAACCGCCTCGCAGGCGTTGGCCGGGGCAAAGGACTTCCCCGCCAAGCGCAGCATGGGCAGGTCTGTCATGGCGTCGCCAGCGGCTATAAAACAGGAAAAGGGCAGGCTAAGACGCTGGGACAGCTCCTTCATGGCGTCCGCCTTGCTGCATCCTCTGGCCACCACGTCTACAAAGTTCCGGCTGGCAAAGGCAAAGTCGCAGCTCTCCGTTGGGAAGTAGCGGCGGCAGTATGCCAGCTCTGCGATATTGTCACCGCACATCACCAGCTTGATTATCGCTCCCTCTACGTCGCATAGGGAGCTCAACGGCGCGGTGTTTTCCTCCCGCACCCCCCGGGTGTTTAGGCGTGTGTTCCGACGGAGGACATAGGCATCTTGGGCGGTGAATACCTGCATACTTACCGCCGGATGACCTTGGAGCACTGCCGTTGCCCCTTGGAGTACCCCGGAGGGGAAGGGATGGACATAGAGAAACTTCTGGGCAGCAAAGTCATAAAGGGCCGCGCCGCCATAAAGGATACAGGGGAGATTTACCCCCAGCGCCGCCGCCACGGCGGCAGCTGCCGGTACGGACCGGCCGGTACACAGGGACAGGAGCCCTCCGGCAGCTGTAAAATCACGTGCGGCGTTGATTACCTCCGCGCCCAGAGGGGCGTCTCGACAGAGCAGGGTGCCATCTATATCACATAGGAACAAGCTGTTCATAGGGCGTTCGTCCCTTTCGTAAAATACTGCATGACAGGAGGCGGCGCTGAGAAGCGCCGCCTCCTGCTCTCCCTCCAAATAGCTCCGCGATATCAGCGGATGCTGCGTACCTTGTCCATAAACTCCTTCACCCGGTCCGGCTCCACATGGTTATTAAACTGGCCGTCCTTCTTGAAGGTGGTTCCCACTACCGCACCGTCGGCAATGGCCAGGATCTTCTCAATGGTGCTGACTTTGCAGCCGGTGTTGGCAAACACCGCCGTTTCGGGAATGGCCTCCTTCACGCGGGCCAGCACATCGGTATCCGTTGCAGCCCCGGCGGTGATGCCGGAGACACAGATCACATCGGGGCGGTTGTTAAAAACGGTAGTCTTGGCGATCTGCTCAATAGGACGGTCAGCTAAGTATTTGGCGGCCTCGGGGACGATGTTCCACAGCAGCTTCACCTGTTTAAGCCCCAGCCGCATCTGATGGCGGACCACTGCACCGGGATCGGTATCCCACAAGCCGTAGTCCGAGGCGTATACGCCGGACATGATCTCCCGGATAAAGACCGCCCCAGTGGCCGCAGCCAAGTCCAGAGAGGCGTAGGGGTCCCACAGCATGTTTACGCCAAAGGGGATCTTGATCTCGCTTTTCAGCTCACCGATGACACGGGCCATGCAGGCGGTGGATACCGCCTCCACCTTAGTCAGATAGGGCAGGCTGAACTCGTTGGAGAACATTACTGCGTCCACGCCGCCCTCCTGTAATGCCAGAAACTCAGTCCGTGCCATATCCACCACCTTCTCCATACCGCCGTCGGCGTCAAAGTAGGGGTCGCCGGGCAGGGCCCGGACATGGCACATGGCGATGATGGGCTTTCTGGTCTTAAATGTATCCTGAATCCACTCCATTTTCCGATTCCTCCTCAAATCGTTGATCCGCTGCGCGGCCATGCGCTGATGCCGCGCTTTTTACTGGTAAGACACGCCGGACGCGGGGCTGCCGTACATTGAATACAGACTAACACAAAACCTGCGCGTTTGTCAATCTGTTTTGATCTTTTTTGATTGTTTTTGAATTTATTGTAATATAGCATAAAAATAACGGGCAAAAATTGTGCAAAATGGGAAAGATTTTTTGAATCAATCAAAATCAATCATTTTTTCTTGACGCCGGGTAGAAAAACCGTTAAAATAACAGTATTGGCAAAGATGTCTACTTTGGCAGCTTCTTTGTCAGATCTTTTGGCAATCCTCACCAGCTGAAAGAAAACAACATCTATAGTGAATAGGAGGAAAAACACGTGAAAAAGGTATTGTCTCTGCTCCTCGCCGTGATGATGCTCCTGAGTCTGGTAGCCTGCGGCGACAAGGGCGGCAACAACCAGACCGGCGGCGGTAACCAGGACACAAGCCAGACCGGCGGCAACCAAGGCAATGACGCAAATCAGCCCAGCGATGAGCTGCGTCAGGTGAACATGTGCCTAGCCCGCACTGCCGAGGTGCTGGAGGACACCCCCTTCTGGGTGGCTGAGAACCTAGGTTACTTCGCGGAGGAGGGCCTGAAGCTGAACATGCTGGAGGCCTTCGGTACCACCGACTGCCGCATGGTGGCCACCGGCCAGTCCGATTTCGCCGTCCCTGGTCCCTCTCTGATTCTCCAGTGCATTGAGGAGGGGCTGCCCATCAAGGTGGTCTGCGCCTATGACGCCATCAACATCTGGGGCCTGTGTGTACTTAAGGACAGCCCCTACCAGACCTTTGAGGACATCAAGGGCGCTGTGGACAAGTATGGCCGCAAGCTCACCGTGGCTCTGGGCGACGCCTCTTGGGAGTCCTTGGTGACCCCCACTCTGGTGGCCGCGGGCATCGACCCCGCCGCTGACTTGGAGTTCGTGGTGGCTGGCGACAACCGCTATATCCAAGTGGCCGATGGCGCCTTAGACATCCTGTTCTCTTGGCCCGGTGAGGCCTATCAGCTGATCGGCCAAAACTACGACTTCAACTACATCGACGGCAACGAGGTGCTCCAGACCTGCTCCAACGCCATCATCACCAGCACGGAGCTGATTGAGAAGGAGCCCGAGGTGGTTCGCGGCTTTGTGCGGGCGTTGTGCAAGGGTATCTACTTCACCAAGTACAATCCCGAGGCCGCGGCAGCGGTGTCCTGCGGCCAGTGGCCCAACATCGACGTGACTTGGAAAACTGCCGTGTACGTGCAGGAAGGCCGGAATTATCAGATGTTCGGCAAACCCGGCAGCGACACGGAGAAGCAGCTGCTGGAGAATGTTGGCGTCTCTTGGGATGACAAGTGGCAGCTGAACGTTCAGACCATGCTGGATTCCGGCGTGATCACCAAGGAGATCCCCCTCTCCGACATCTTCACCAACGACTTTGTGGATCTGACTTGGGACAAAGCCGCTGTTGAGGCTGACGCCGATGCCTATGACTGGCAGACCATTGCTGCCAAATATCCCGCGGAGTAACATATGGTACGCCGTGGCAGGTGCTGCGGCAAGAAGAACTCGGGGGCGGGAGGCCCCCGAGTTTATTAAAAGGTGAGAGCATGAAAAGCCGATCCCAATGCGCAAAAAACGCACGAAAATGCTGGCTTTCCCTGATGCTGGCCCTCAGCCTGCTCCTTGGCGGCTGTGCCGGAGCAGGGGAGGGCCATGACACCCCTGCTCCGGCGGAGGACCCAGTCCTCGCCGTTGTTAATGGGGAGGATATCCCCTACAGCGTCTTTGTCGAGCGAATGGTCACAGTGGAGGCCCTGTACAACTCCCTCTCCGGCACGCTCAGCGAGGCGGAGATCAAAGAGAAGCTCCAAAGTGAGGCGGAAAACGTTCTGGAGACGCTGATTCAGGAGACGATCCTCCGTCAGAAGATTGGGGAGTACAGCCTCACCCTCACCGAGGAGGAGGAGCTGGAGGCGCAGGCCGCTTGGACCGCAGTGCAGGACAAGATTGCCGAATCTGTGGCGCATAGCTACCCTGACTACAGTGGGGAGGATCTGGAGGCTTTGGTACAGATCGCCATTGAGGGCAGCAGCCTTCAGAAGGAGACCGTGGTGCAGAGCACCCGGCA
This sequence comes from uncultured Clostridia bacterium, assembly GCA_947572235.1. Lineage (GTDB taxonomy): Bacteria > Bacillota > Clostridia > Oscillospirales > Oscillospiraceae > CAJFPI01. The sequence goes on along the minus strand of CANPBB010000008.1, from coordinate 39,892 downwards.
GCAGATGCTTCTTGAAAAGCTAAAGACGATGCTTACCGCGGAGCTGCCCGCTGTCACGGAGAGTGCCGTGGAGGCATACTACCACCAGCTGCTCACAGAGCAGCAACCTCAATTCGACGCTGACGCCGCCGCTTTTGAGAGCGCGATGCTGGGCAAAGCGGCAGTCGTTTACATACCACATACCTATCGGGTGCTCTATGAGCTGGAGCTGCGCTTTGATGATGACGTCCGCTCTCTCCTTGCCCAGCTAAAGGAGTACGACACAGAGGACGATAACACCTATGAGACCATGATGGACAATGAGCATGCCCTCCTGAGCCAGCGGGCCGGGGAGATCCGGGCGAAGGCGGAGGCGGGTACCCCCCTCGCGGATCTCTTGGCCGAATACGGCGGGCGGGTGAACTACTTCTCAGAGGCTACTACCCGCTTCTCCAACCGCTACCGGGACATCGCCCTCTCCCTCCAGCAGCCCGGCGAGATCGCTTGGGAGCTGGTAGAGCAGGACAGCGGAGGACTTCTTCTCTGTTGGGCGGACACGCTCAGCCCTGGCCCAATCCCCTTGCGGGAGGTGGAGGGGACTATCCGCGAGATCATACAGGACCAACGGTGCGCCGCCGCGTGGAGTGAGGCTCAGAACCGCTGGCGGCAGGAGGCGGAGGTCACTGTGGACCAAACGCTCCTCTCCTATATGTAACTCAGATATAAATTCACCCAGCCGCCTGCGGCAGGCGGAAGGAGGTTCTATGAGCAAAACCGCGGTTCTTTTTGATTTCGACGGCACGCTGTTTTTCGGCACTACGGAGATCAACTACTATGCCATCAACATGGCCCTCGGCGACATGGGCCGGCCACCCATTTCTATGGAGATAGCCAACACCACTGTGGGGGACAAGATTCCCGATGCCTGCCGCCGCATTTTGGAGTCCGATGACCCGGAATTGGTGCAGACCCTCTTTGACGGCATCTTCCGTTACGCCCCCAAGGCCATTGCGGAGCACGCCCATATGGAGCCGGACTGCGTTCATATGCTTCGTACCCTCTCCCAGAGGGTCCCTTTGGCGATTTGCTCCAATGCGGAGGAGAGCTACCTTACCTCTCTTTTGAGCGCTTTCGGTGTGCAGGACTGCTTCTCCTATATCTGGCACGCCACACCGGGCTACGACAAGACCCGTGCCATTCCAGAGATCATGCGGATCATAGACGCAGAGCGGGCCGTCATGGTGGGGGATCGGGAGGAGGACGTGCGCTCTGGCAGGGCCAACGGCTGTGTCACCGTGGCCATGCAGAACGACTTGGGTGCACGGGATGCTATAGGCGCTGACTACGATGTGTACAACCACCGGGAGATGGAGGAGACCCTTCTCTCGATTTTAGAAAAAATGGAGATGTGATCAATGTCTACCAAGGAAATTTTGAAAGAGTTCATGTTGACCCCCGCCCCCAGCGGCTATGAGAGTGAGATGGCCTGTAAGCTCAAGGCCCATTTAGAGCCCCTCTGTGAGGAGGTCCATTTGGACCGCTTAGGCAATGTGATTGCCAAGGTCCCCGGCACCAACCCGGCTCTGCCCCGGGCCATGATCTTCGGCCATATGGACCAGCTGGGCTTTATTGTACGCCGTGTGGAGAGCGACGGCTTTATCCAAGTGGATCGCTTGGGCGGCATCCCGGAGAAAGTCCTCCCCGGCCTGCAGCTGCTGCTGCGCAGCGAGGACGGGAAGTGGCACCTTGGCGTCTTTGGCAATAAGGCCCACCATGCCACACCGGCGGAGGAGAAGTACAAGGTGGATCTTGTCACCTCTCTCTTCGTGGATATTGGGGCAAAAAGCGCGGATGAGGTTCACGCCTTGGGTATCTACCCCGGTTGTCCGGTGATCTATCGTCCCGCCTTTGAGGAGCTGTGCGGGAACCGTGTCACGGGTACGGCGGTGGACAACCGGGGGGCCTGCGCCTGTTTGGTGGAGATCGCCCGTCTGTTCCAAGAGGCACCCCCTGCCTGCGACGTGTATTTGGTGGGTACTGTCTGGGAGGAGTTCAACCTCCGGGGGGCCATGATGGCCGCGCGGACGGTGAAGCCGGATTTGGCCCTCTCCTTGGACGTGACCTTGGCCGCCGACACAAGGGATCTCTCCTCCAAGTTTGAGGATGTGATGGGCCAAGGGCCCTGCGTGGGGCTATACAGCTTCCACGGCCGGGGCACTCTCAACGGTACCCTGCCCCATGAGCCGCTGTTCCGTCTGGCCAAGCGCACCGCAAAGGAGACCAACAGCCCCCTTCAGCGATTTGCGGCCTTGGGCATTCTCACCGACGCCTCCTACATCCAGCTGGAGGGGGAGGGCGTGGCCTGCTTGGACATGGGCTTTCCCGCCCGATATACCCACACCCCAGTGGAGGTCTGCGACGTGGGGGACATCGACGCTCTGGCGGCCCTGTGCGCGGGCATGATGCGGCGGATTGATGAAAACTTTCCTGTGGGACGGTTTTAACGTCTGAGACAGAGGACAAGGGATATTTTTCCAAAGGGCACAGATTCTCAGGAATAGAATATATGTTCCTCAAAATGATCAGCAGCCCGCAGCGGGGAACATATATATCCTATCCGCAAAGGAGGATGGACTATGAGCACATACTTCATGGGCATCGACATCGGTACCTATGAGAGCAAAGGGACACTAGTGGATGAGAACGCCAAAATTGTGGCCTACCACGCCTGCCCCCATGAGATGGAGGTGCCGCAGCCGGGATATGCCGAGCACGATGCGGAGAACACTTGGTGGGGAGATTTTTGCACCATCAGCCGCGCCCTAATTGCCGGCTCCGGGGTGGACCCCGCGGATATCAGGGGCGTGGGGTGCAGCACTATTGCCCCCTGCTGCCTGCCGGTAGATGAGGAGCTTCGCCCCCTGCGCAAGGCTATCCTCTACGGCATCGACTGTCGGGCGGCGGCGGAAATCGCGTACTTGGAGAACAGCTGCGGCGCAGAGAACATCTTTCAACGGTGCGGTACGCCCCTGACCACCCAGTCGGCGGCGGCTAAGATCCTCTGGATCAAGAACAACGAGCCGGAGATCTACGCCAGAGCTGCCAAGTTTGTCACCGGCAGTACCTATCTGGTGGCCAAACTCACCGGAAAATTTGTCATCGACCACTACACTGCCGCCACTTGGGTGCCCATCTACAGTATGGAGCGTCTGAACTGGGAAGAGGATGTATCATTGTTCTGCCGCCGTGATCAGCTGGCGGAGTGCCGCTGGACCCACGAGACGGTGGGAACCGTCACCGAGGCAGCGGCAAAGGAGACCGGTTTGGCCCCTGGCACCATAGTTACCACCGGTACCGCCGACGCCTCCGCCGAGGCGTTGAGTGTGGGTGTGCTGGACCCGGGGGACATGATGCTGATGTATGGTTCCTCCATCTTCATTATCCATGTAGTGGAGAAGCTCACCGTGGACCGGCGTCTGTGGGCGGGCCCCTACCTCTTCCCCGGCACCTATTCTGTGGCCGCTGGCATGAGCTGCGCGGGTACGCTGACCCGGTGGTACAAGGACAACTTTGCCATTGACATGGTGGAGAAGGCCTATAAAAGCGGAGCCAATCTCTATGAAGAGATGATGCACGCCGCTGAGGGCATCGCTCCCGGCAGCGAGGGGTTGATCGCCCTGCCCTACTTCTCCGGTGAGCGAACTCCCATCAATGACCCTCGGGCCAAGGGGATGCTCTTCGGCCTGAACCTTCAGCATACCCGTGCCCATATCTACAAAGCCCTCTTAGAGGGGGTGGGCTACGGCATCAGCCAGCACTTTGACATCTTTGATGAGCGGAAGATGGGCACCCGGAAGGTCATGGCCGTAGGGGGCGGCACCAAGAATCCCCTGTGGCTCCAGATTGTCTCTGACATCAGCGGCAAGCGCCAGCATGTGGCGGCGGTGGAGACCGGTGCGGCCTACGGCGACGCTCTGATCGCGGCCTTGGCTGTTGGACACTATAAGGACTCCAGAGAGCTATCCGCCCAGATCCACATCAGCCGCCAGATTGACCCAAGCACCGCCGCCCACGCCGCCTACGCCCCTCTTCGCCGGCGCTATGACGCGCTGTACCAGAGCACGAAGGAGATTATGCACCAATTTTAAGCCCCATTGGAAAGAAGGGAGGCCCCTATGCTGAAGCCTGAGCGGTATGAAAAAATTGTCCAGATGGTGAACCAGCGGGGGAGTGCCACCGTGGAGGAGCTGGCGGCGGAGCTGAATGTCTCCAAGGCCACCATCCGCCGGGATCTGCTCCACCTTGGGGAGGATCGGATGCTCCAGCGGACCCACGGCGGCGCCACCAAGTACGACAAGACCCTCACCGCTGAGGTGCCCATCTACCTGCGCATCCATATGCAGAAGGAGGAGAAGGAGCGGGTAGCCGCCCAAGCGGTGCGCCTGATTCAGGAGGGGGCCACCATCTATATTGGCGCCGGCACCACAGGCCGGGCTTTGGCTGCCCAGCTGGGCCGGTTCCACGACCTCACTGTAGTTACCAACGACATTGACGTGGCCAAGGAGGTCTCCTGCACAGATAATGCCCTCATCGTCATCGGCGGACAGCTCAAGCGCTCCAGCAGCACGCTCTACGGCTTCTTCTCCGAGCTGATGCTCAAGGAGTTCCGTGTGGAGACAGCCTTTATGGTGGTGGACGCGGTGGACGTGGAGAAGGGCTTTATGGATTTTGGCATCGACGAGGTGAGCCTCAAGCGATTGGTCCTCAGCAGCGCCCGGCACTGCGTCATGATGTGCGACATCACGAAGTTTGAGAAGTCCGCCTTAGTCACCGTCTGCCCCCTTGGCGCTGTGCAGACCATCATCACCAATGCCGAGACCGACCCTGCCAAGGTGGAGTGTCTGCGGGAGAGCGGGCTGGACGTGATTTTAGCCAGCAGCGAGGACGCTGAGATCTGAGAGTATGAATGCACACAGGTTCTATTGTATAGAGGAGGTCACCACATGAGTAAGATCAAAAAGGGCGTGAATATCTGGTCCTTCCATCAGGACAACTCCATCGAGCAGTGCATGAGCACCGCTAAAGACGCCGGGTTTGAGGGAATTGAGCTGGCTCTGTCCAAGACCGGTCCCCTAAGCTTAGAGAGCACCGAGGCGGAGCTGCGCGCTATCCGTGCAAAGGCGGAGGAGATCGGCATCACCATCTGCTCTTTGGCCACCGGGCTCTACTGGGAGTACTCCCTTACCGCCAACGACCCAGCCATTCGGGAGAAGGCCAAGGAGGTGGTCCGCCGCCAGCTTGACACCGCCGCCGTCTTGGGTGTGGACTGTATTCTGGTCTGCCCCGGCACCGTGGGTGTGGACTTCCGCCCGGAGGACGTGGTCCCCGATACAGACAATGTATCCTTCTTCGCCGGCAGCGAGATCATTGACTACGATGTGGCCTATGAGCGATCCCAGAGCGCCCTGAAAGAGCTGGCCCCCTACGCTGAGGAGAAGGGGGTTGTCATCGGTATTGAGAACATCTGGAACAAGTTCCTTTTAAGCCCCTTGGAGTTTCGAAACTTCTTAGACGAGATCGGCTCTGACTATGTAGGTGCATTCCTTGATGTAGGCAACATGGTGCTCTTCGGCTACCCAGAGCACTGGATCAAGATCTTGGGGCAGCGAATCAAAAAGGTCCACTTCAAGGACTTCCGTCGGGATGCCAAGGGGCTGGCGGGCTTTGTGGATCTGCTGGCTGGGGATGTGGACTGGGTGAAGGTCATTGACGCTTTCGATGCTATCGGCTACGAGGGCTGGGCCAGCGCCGAGATGTGTCCCAACTACCGCCTTTACACCGACCAGATCGTCTACAACGCCTCCGCTGCCATGGACTGTATCCTGCGCCGGAAGACGGTATGAACCCGGCGGAACATCGCCCCGAGGAGCCCTATGGACAAAAGAACTCGCCGGGAGAGCGGAGCGTGGAACCTGCTCTTCATCTGTTCATAGACTCCTTTTTACCAGTATCCCGGACCGGCAGGGAATCGACCCGGACGTGACGCTGTGCGTGGCAGCGGATGTGGAGGACATAGAAAAGTATGGGAAATCAGGTTTTCAGCGTAAAAAGCATTGCCAAGTCCTTTGGAAGTGAGAAGGACGGGAACTACATGGAGGTCATCCATGACGTCAGTATGGACATTGCGGAGAAGGAGTTTATTGTCATCTTGGGCAACTCCGGCTGCGGCAAGTCCACCTTTTTGAAGATTTTAGGGGGCATCGAGCCGGCCACCGCCGGGTCCATGGTTTTAAACGGCCGGGACATCGGCACCGCCATCCCCCCGGAGGAGCTGCGCCGCTTTGGCTTTGTGTTCCAGAGCAACAACCTGCTGCCTTGGCGCACCGCCGAGGGGAATCTGAAGCTCATGCTCCAGATCATGAAGCTCAAGGGGGAGCAGTGGAACAAGCGTATTGACGAGATGTTGGACATCGTGGGCCTTTTGGACTATAAGAGCGTCTACCCCCACGAGCTCTCCGGCGGCATGAAGCAACGGGTAGGTATTGCCCGCGCCTTGGTCCACGACCCGGACATTTTGATACTGGACCAGCCATTAGGTGCGCTGGACGCCATCACCCGAAAGATGCTCTCCTATGAAATTTTGAACATCTGGAAGAAGACCCAAAAGACCATCATCATGGTTACAAACAACGTGGACGAGGCGATTCTGCTTGCCAGCCGGATCTTTGTCTTCTCCAACAAGCCCGCCGTGATCACACACGAGATCAAAGTGGACATCCCAGTGGAGGAGCGGAACCATCAGATCGGCCAGAACACGCGGTACAACCAGCTGCGCGAGGAGATCAACGAGATCGTCCGCGCCGCCATGTAAGCAGAGGAGGTCAAGACTATGGCGAAGAACGAAGCGATTACCGCCCGGAAGAAGAAGGAGAAGCGGGACCCCAAAGGCATCATCGCCCCGCTGGTGGTGCTGGCTATCATCTACATAGGCCTTGAGATCGGCCTGCGGGCCTTCCATGTGGCGGCCTACGTCATGCCCACCCCCACTCACATCATTCAGGGAACCATTAAGAGTTTTGCCATCATCCTGCCGGACTTCCTCTTCACGCTGAAGATCATTTGCATCGGCTTCTGCGTGGCCATCCCTGCGGGAATTCTGCTGGCGGCGCTGTTTTCCCAGTTTGACATTGTGGTCAAGGCCATGCAGCCGGTGGTTATCTGGCTGGTGATTACCCCCATGATCACCCTGATCCCCCTGATGACGCTGTGGCTGGGGACAGACCCCAACCTGCGGGTGATCATCGTAATCATCCAAGCCACCCCTATCATCTGTATGAACACCCTCAATGGCTTTATCCATGTGGAGCAGGAGAAGCTGGAGCTGGCCAAGTCCATCGGGGCCACCAAGCTCCAGACCTTTGTCCACATCACCTTTATGAATGCCCTGCCGCAGGTGTTCACCGGCATCAAGCTGGGGTGCATCTTTTCCACCATCGGCGCCGTGTCCGCCGACTTTGTCAGCCGCGGCCAAGGTTTGGGCGACCGGATCATCAAGTTTTTGAAGTACAGCAACTTTGAGCAGAGCTACGGCTGCATTATCCTGATTGCGATCATCGGCATCTCCCTGTACACCGTGGCGGAGAAGATTGAGAAGCGCATCGTGCTGTGGAAGAAATAAGGAGGCGGAAGCGTGCAGGAACCCAAGATCAAATTTGACCATGTCACCAAGGTATTCCAGACCCGCAGCCAGTCTATTCTGGCGGTGAAGGACTACTCCATGGAGATCGCGGCGGGGGAGTTCGTCTCTATTTTAGGGCCCTCCGGTTGCGGCAAATCCACGCTGATCCGCATGCTGGACGGCATCATCGACACCACCGAGGGGGATATCTTCATTGACGGGCAGAAGGTCAACTACGCCAAAAAGAAGATGCCCCAGTCTATCCTTCGTAAGATGGGCTTTATCTTCCAGCAGCCCAACATGCTCCCTTGGTTCACCGTCCGGGAGAATATCGCCCTGCCTCTTCGTGTTTTTGACCTGAAGGGGCCCGAGTGGGAAAAGCGGGTGGATGAGCTCTTGGAGCTGGTGGGTCTCACGGAGTACGCCAAAGCCTACCCAGCGGAGATCTCCGGCGGGATGCTCCAGAGGGCCGGCGTGATCCGGGCGATGGTCCACGACCCGGAGATCCTCCTGATGGACGAGCCATTCGGCGCCTTGGACGAGCTGACCCGTGAGCAGATGAATATGGAGCTCTTGGACATCTGGACCCGGACAAAAAAGACCATCATCTTCATCACCCACAATATCGAGGAGGCGGTGCTCCTCTCCTCTCGGGTCTATGTGATGGGCACCCACCCTGGCCGTTTAGTGGAGATCGTAGATTTAGATCTCCCCCGGCCCCGAACGCTTTCCATGATCACCCAGCCCAAGTTCATCCAGTACCGGGAGAAGCTGGAGGGCTGTATCGGTGAGATTGATTTGAGCAAGATCAAGTGAGGAGGAAAACGGCATGAAAAAGAAGAACAAACTGATCAGCTTCCTCGCCCCCGTTGTCTCCTTTCTGCTGATCTTTTCCCTGTGGGAGATCGCCTGTACGGTCAACGAGGTTCCCACTTGGTTTCTCCCCAAGCCCACGGAGATTTTCCGCTCCATGGTGGTGGATTTTCCGGAGTTCTGGCCCCACATCTTAGTAACCTTCGAGGTGGTGCTGATGGGCTTCCTCATCGCCATCCCTGTGGGGCTGCTCTTAGCCTCCCTTGTTACCAGTTTCCCTCTGGTCAACGCGGCGCTGAGCCCCTACATCACTTTCCTTGTGACCACGCCTCTGATCTCCCTGATCCCCCTTTTGATGCTGATGATGGGCTTCGGTCTGAATATGCGCATTACCACCGTGGTGATCCAGTCCTTCGCCGTCATCAATATGAATGCCTGCACCGGCTTCAACAATGTCCCCACCATCCGGCGGGAGCTGATGCAGTCCATGGGGGCTGATCCCATCAAGACCTATCTGAAGATGACCCTGCCCTCGGCGGCATCGGACATTTTCACCGGTGTGCGTCTTGCGGCCATTTTTGCTACCACCACCTGTATCAGTGTGGAGTACAACGCCGGCAACACCGGCCTTGGATCCCAGATTATCAAATACTCCCAGTACCTAAAAACAACCCAGTCCTTCGCCTGTATTTTCTATGTGACTATCATTGGCCTCATCATGTACGGTTTGATCTCCTTTGCCCAGAAAAAGATCATCTCTTGGAAGGAGTAACCGTCCGGCGGGCGCTGGAGATAAGGAGCTTCTATGGATGTAAAACAGCGCGCATCTGTCTGTGCCGACGCCCCTGTTGTCCCCGCGGCCTGGCTTGGCGCGGAGGGAGCCTGAGATGGCCCGTCGGCGGGGCCTGATTCTCTCCCTGGTCACCGTGCTCTTGTGCATGACTGCGGCGGTATTCGCCGGCCAGATCCGGCGGCAGGGGACCCCATTCCCCTTCGCCCACCTCTCCGAGGTGTCGGCGGAGGCGGCGGAGGAGACCTACGTTGCCTCCAAGGCCCCAAAGGACCTGATCTACCTTTTAAAGGTCCTCTGCTGCAAAGCGGAGGTGTCGGGGGAGACAACGGCCGGGGAGAAAATCGCACACTACGGAACCGAGCTGCTGACCTTGGCCAAGGAGGGGGCCATTGACCTCCAAGAGCTGGGGGAGGCGGACGAAACACTGATCGAACTGCTGCGCTTAATCCGCAGCTATGGCGCGGCATAGCCAAGAAAGGAAGGAGTTTACCCCATGAAACACATTCTCTGCTTCGGCGATTCCAACACTTGGGGCTACGACTTTACCACCTACGACCCGGCCATAGGCTCCGGACAGCGGATGCCCTTCAACGTGCGCTGGCCAGGTATCGTGCAGAACCTCTTGGGTGGGGAGTACCGCGTCATCGAGGATGCGCTGAACGCCCGGACCAACATGGTGGAGGATCCCTACTTTCCCCACCGCCACGGCCTCCACGCCTTGGAAGCCGCCTTGGACGCCCAAGCCCCCTTGGACTTGGTGATTCTTCAGATGGGTGTTAACGAGCTAAAACATATGTTCAACCTCACCGCTGGCATGATCGCCTTCGGCATGGAGAAACTGGTAGCCGCGGCCCAGCAGCCCTACTACGGCTATCCCGCCCCCAAGGTGTTGCTGATCGCCCCCGCCCCGGTAAAAAAAGATATCGCGGATATGATCTTCGGCTTCAGCTACGGCCCGCTGGCCTACGAGAAGAGTGTGGCCTTAGGACCACTCTACCGTGATATTGCGGCGCAGCACGGCTGCGGCTTCATTGACTGCGCGGACCTGCACTTTGAGATCAACACCTTGGACGGACTCCACTACAGCCGGGCGGATCACGCCAAACTGGGCCCTGTGGTGGCGGAAAAAGTCAAAGAACTCCTCAGATGAGGATATAGTTCTTTATACCAACCCTCTCAAAAGGGGAAGGGGCCCGACGTCGTCGGGCCCCTTCCCCTTTTGCCGTACCCTCCGGCAACCCGGCAATTCCTTTGGAAAAGCCGATTTTTCCTTTGTAAATTCCTTCAAATGCTGTATAATACCCATATAGCAGTCAACAGGCGCCGCATAATGGAAAGGACGGTGTATCGCCATGGATGTAGAGGTACTCTCCACCCCCGGCGGGGCAAAGGGGGAACTCTGGCGCGCCCTTCTGGCCCGTGCCGGACTGGAGGCGGACAGCGCGGTGGAAGAGACGGCTCTCCTCTGGGACGGCGGGACACTGACTGCCACCGCCTCCCGGCAGGGGGGGCTGCTCAAGTGCATCGCTGTGGCCCCGGAACGGCAGGGGGAGGGGCTGCTCTCCGCTGTGCTGACGCCCCTGCGGCAGGGGGCCTTCCGCGCCGGGATTCGCCACCTCTTTCTCTACACCAAGCCGGAGAACGAGGCCCTTTTTATCCCGCTCCTCTTTTACAGCATAGCCCGAACAAGCCGCGTGCTGCTGATGGAGGACCGGCGGGAGGGCATCCGCCGCTTTTTGGAGGAGCTGCCGGTTCAGCCCGTCCAACCGGAGGACCGGGTGGGGGCGGCGGTGATGAACTGCGACCCCTTCACCATAGGACACCAGCACCTGATTGCCACGGCGGCGGCGGAGTGCCGTCAGGTCTATATCTTCGTCCTCTCCGAGGACCGGGGGTGCTTTCCCGCCAAGGACCGGATCGAGCTGGTGCGTCGGGGTACGGCGGATCTCCCCAATGTTCACGTGCTGCCCACAGGACCCTATCTGATCTCACAGGCCACCTTTCCCACCTACTTCCTCAAGGACCGGGACAGGGCGGGGGAGGTCCAGTGCCAAATAGATATTGAGATCTTTCTCCGCTATTTCGTCCCCCGCTTTGCCATCACCTGCCGATACGTGGGAACGGAGCCCCTGTCCCCCATGACAGACCAGTACAATGCCGCCCTCCTCGCCTCCCTTCCCAGCCGTGGTGTGGAGGTCCGCCTGATCCCCCGCCTGAGGCGCGGTGACTGCCCTGTCAGCGCCAGCGCCGTCCGCGCCGCCTTGGAGCGGAAGGACCTAAAGACCATACAAAAGCTGGTCCCTCATAGCACTTTCCAGTATCTGAGGGGCCAAATCTGACGGAGAAGTTGGCGGAAAAATCCCCCAAATGGCATATGTTTTCCTGCATTTTTGAGAAAAGAGAGGAATAGACGATGAAAGAACGGCAAGAGAGCCATATTCTGAGCACCTATTTTGCCCCTCGGGGACGGACGCGGATGTACACTTTGGGGATGCAGCTGGCCCAGCTGTACCTCTCTCCCTTTGACAAGCTGATTGGAATCATTGGCGAGGCCGGGTCGGGCAAAAGCGCCCTGATCCGAGGGATGTTCCCCGGTCTGGAGCTGACCAACGATGACGACGGCGTCTACGTCCGCCCTCTGCCGCTGCTGGATATTGACGACCAGAGGAGCTACTTCACCCCCTACACCTACCATGTGGATATCCGCTTTGAGAATGGCTTCACCCAGATGAGCACCTTGGCCGAGGCCATCGACCACGCCCTGCACAGCGGAAAGCGGGTGATTGTGGAGCACTTCGACTTGGTCTACCCCCTCTTAGGCTACAACGCCAACCTGCTCATCAGCGTGGGTGAGCAGGTGACAATCGCCCGGCCCACCCTCTTTGGTCCGGAGCCTCAGGATATTCGGGACGCGGCCTACGAGTCCCTCAGCTACCGCCTGATGGCCCACACCGCTGAGGACCTGTGCGAATTCTGCATGTCGCCGGAGGATCTGGCCCGCTGCGGCCATGACGATGTGCGGCACGGCTTTGTGATCACCTTCCCGGACAAGGCCCCGAACTTTGACATCCAAGAGTTGGAGCAAAAGGTCAACGACATGATCCGCGCCGATCTGCCCATCGCCTACATCGACCCCCGCCATGTGTCCATTGACGGCCATTCCCACCCCTGCACCGGGCCCCGCATCCACGTGGCCAGCACCGGCCAGATCTACGACTTCCACCTCCTCCACCACTTTATCTATGACCGCTTCGGCCACCGCTACCTGCTGGTGGGCTGTGTGGGTGAGGGTGCCGAGGAGAACCTGCAAAAGCTGGACGCCCAGCAGCAGAAGCAGTGGGATTTGGCGGAGTGAGCGCCATGCCCTTAGGAGAGGCGGCGGCCTCCCTACAGGAGGTTTTACAGGCCCGGGAGGACCGGGCGGCAAAGCAGAGGACCCTGCTGGATCGGTTCGGCCGGCCCCTGATCTCCTTCACCATGAACATACCCGGCCCGATAAAGGATGCCCCCTTGGTTCGCTTTGCCTTCCGCGCTGGCCTCTGCCGCCTTCGGGAGGCTCTGGGGGAGCCGGTGTACAAGGAGATCGTCTTTCTGCGCGCCGGCCCCGCCGCCCTGCTGGTCTGTGACCGTCCGGCGGCGGAGCTGAAAGCCCTCTGCCTTGCCATCGAGGAGGTGGATGAGATCGGGCGGCTCTATGATATGGACGTGATTGAGGCAGACGGGAAAAAGCTCTCCCGATTACAGGAGCGGACCTGCCTGCTCTGCGGCGGACCGGCGGGTCCCTGCGCCCGCAGCCGCGCCCACGGTCTCCCGGCCTTAGAGGGGCGGACGATAGAGCTGCTGCGGGCCTTCGCCGGGGACCACTTAGGACATCTGGCGGCGGAGGCGCTGCTCCAAGAGGCGGCTTTTACACCCAAGCCGGGCTTGGTGGACGGGCGGAACAGCGGAGCTCACCAGGATATGGACCTGTCCCTGTTCCGGCGGAGTGCGGAGGTTCTGAGGCCTCACCTGCGGCAGTTCGCGGCCTTAGGGCTGGCCGGGGCCTCCCCGAAAAAGCTCCAAAGAGCGGGGTTGGCAACGGAGGCGGATATGTTTGCTGTTACCGGCGGCGTGAACACCCACAAGGGGGCGGTGTACTCCCTGTCCCTCCTCCTCTGGGCGGCGGGGGCCTCCTTCTTTCGAGGATTGCCGGTGCTCTCTACAGCCGCCGCCTGTGCGCAGGCGCTGCCGCCGGCCAAGGGTACCCACGGCAGCGCCGTCCGGGCCCGGTACGGCCTGCGGGGCGTCCGGGGGGAGGCGGCGGCGGGTTTCCCCACCCTGCGCCAGTGCTGTGCCGTGCTGGAGCGGGAGGGACCGTTGACCGCCCTGCTGTGGAGCATGGCCCACTTGGAGGACACCAATCTGTATCACCGGGGAGGCGAGGCTGGGGCGGCCTACGTCCGGGGGGAGGCCGCAAAGATCCTAACGGCCCCGCCGGAGGCCCGGGAGGCCTTGGCGCGGTCCTTAGACAACGAGTTGATCCGCCGGAACCTCAGTCCCGGCGGCAGTGCTGACCTGCTGGCACTGGCGCTGTTCCTTCAAGAGCTTAAAGAGCGGATGGAGCCGGGGATGCTTTTTTAAGGCACAGAGCGTTCTCTGTTTTCTGCGGAGAGGATGCACCGCGTTCTAAACTTTTGCCGAATGGCGGCCCTTGCAATTTAACTGACAATCATCTAAAATGGACATGGAAACATAGATGCGGCAGGCCGCGAAGTACCGGTGACACCCCGCAGTCCTGTTGGAACCCAATAATAGAAAGAGAGGAACAAACATGAAAAAGAGAGCACTGTCCCTAACACTGGCACTGATACTGTGCCTATCCTTGGCCGTCCCGGTTCTGGCGGCAGAGAAAACCATCTACTTGGACGGCTACAACAGCGCCAACAATCCGGTCAATTCCAAGGTCCAAGAAGTGGATGCTGAAAACAGCCAGCTGAGCCTGACAGGTGATCTGACACAGACCGGTGAGGTGGAGCTGCGCGGTTTCAGCGACTCGACAGAGATCTACACCTGCCCGGTCTATACGGCCAAGGGAGCTGTGGAAGTCCTCCTGACCGAGGGCTATGAGGATGACGAGGCCATGGGCGGCGTTGATGAGGACGGCGATGTCTGGGTACGCCTTGCCATAGCAAGTGTGGGGATTGATACTGTGACCTATGATGCCGCGCAAAAAAGCGCCGTTACACTCAAGGAGCAGGCCCTCTATTTTGACGGAAAAATCAACTGTGAGATTGACGGGACAGAGAAAACCATGTCCCTGAAGGAGTTCAATGAGACCCCGGATATCTGGGATAGGCTCAGCAGCATCCCCTGTGTCCATAAGGGCGCCAAGGCCACGCTGACAGAGCCCGGCACCTACTGCGTCTCCGCTTACTACGAGGCAATGGAGGGCGGCTGCATCGCCTATATTATCATTCCCGAAGGGGAGGACGCCAAGCCCGATACCCCCAACACTCCCGATATCCCTGATACCCCGGCGGCGGCCATCCCCGCCAGCGGCACCTCCTACGCCTCCACCCAGACGGTGACGGTGGACGGCAAGGCGGTGGAGTTCCAGATGTACGCCTTAAAGGACGAGAAGGGCAATCCTACCAACTACATCAAGCTCCGGGACCTGGCCCAAATCCTCAGCGGCACCGAGGCCCAGTTCGCCGTGGGCTATGACAACGCCGCCAAGGCCATCTCCGTTACTACCGGCGAGGCATACACCCCCAACGGCTCGGAGATGCAGACCCCCTTCTCCGGCGACCGCTCCTACACCGGCGGCGCTAAGAGCGTCACGGTAGACGGCGAGGCAGTGGAGATGACCGCCATCACTCTCACCGACGATGCCGGTGGCGGCTACACCTACTTCAAGCTCCGGGATTTAGGCAAGGTCTTGGGCTTCAACACCGGCTGGACCCGTGAGCAGGGCGTCTTTGTGGAGAGCAACAAGCCCTACACCGAATAATTCCTCTAAATACACAAACCGAATTGGATTTTCTCCTGTGGGAAACACAAAAGCGAATTGGGACAACCTAAAAAGGATGGAGTATGGTGCCATACTCCATCCTTTTTATCCTGTTTGAGGGGCTTACTTCCCGCCCTTCTTCGCCTTGCGCATGGCCAAAATGCGGTTCATCTCGTTGTAGACGATCATGAAGCCCTCGTCCACACCCATGCCGGGCTTGGCTAAGATCTGGTCCGGCTGGGTGGCCATGGCGCAGTGGACGCAGACTTGGGCGCTGCGGTCAGTCTCGTTGCAGGTGCCGCCCTGATAGGCGCCAATGCCCTTGGCTTTGCAGTAGAGCACCGCCTCAATGGTGTTGTTGATGCCGCCCAAATCCGGGGTCTTGATCTGCACCATGTGCCCCGCCTTGTGGTCGGCAAAGAGCTTGATGTCCTCCAGCGTGTTGCACCACTCATCGGCCACCAGCTCCACATCGCAGCCCCGCTTATCCAGCTCGGCGGTGAGGCCCGCCAGCGCGGTGAGCTGTGTCTCCCGGTCGCTGTCGCAGTCCATGGGACCCTCGATGCGCAGGTGGAAGGGCTTGGCGATTCTCCCCAGCTCCTCAATGTAGTCGGCCATAGCGGCGTAGTTGTTGTTGCCGAAGGCGGCGCCGATGGTGCCGTAGACATCCATGTGCATCACGGGCATATAACTCTCATCCGGGCGGTTCTGAAGGATCCGGTCCCGCAGCCAAGCCACATACTCCGCCAGCTTCTCCCCCTTGGGACCCAGCTTGGTCTCCACGTGGTTGATGAGGGCGTGGGGCAGTACCTGAGCCCCCTTGAGGATCATCTTGTCCGCGTTGTTGTACCGGTCATCGCCGGACTGGGTGAAGATGGGCACCGGTCTGTCGGAGACGGTGCAGCCGTACTCGTCAGCCACCACCTCGCACATGAGCCGGCCGGTGGCCTTGGCCACGGCGTCCAAAATCGCCTGACTGACGCCGTAGCGGATGGCGGTGTGGAGGCGCCTGCCCTCCACCTCAATAGCCTCCATCATGGCGCAGAGGCCCCGGAAGTCGTTGGCCTCCTTGCCCACCAGTTCCGGCTTGATGTACTGGTCGATGATGGGGATGAAGTCCTCCGCCAGAAACAGCGGGTCCCGCCCGCCGGCCCCGGAGTACTGCACGGCGGCGCAGTCGCCGTAGGCGATCTGCCCATCCTCCAGCACGAGCATTACGGAGATGGACTCCCCGGCCTGCCGGATGGCCTTGAACCCCTCGGTGACAGGCGCTCCCACATAGAACAGGCCATTGTGACCGGCACCCCGCTTGATGGCCCGCTGGTCGTCAAAGTAGAACCCGGTCCGCCCCGCGGAGCATACGACATCGGTAATCTTCATAATCTTCTCCTTTTCCCCATCATAAGTACATAAGTAAACTAATCGTCATCCGATAAATACCAACCATGTTCACGATGAAAACTTGGGCCATGTGGCTCTTCATCTCCCCAAGCTCTTTTGTTTAGCTCATCACCGATCTCAAACAAAATTTCTTGTAATTCACAGCCCTTATCAAAGTCGTCACCAGAAGCACAATACTCCTGTCTAATTCTTTCTCCCTCGACTTTAAGCTCTTCATCTGAAGCAGAACTAAGCCAGTTTCTACTAAATTCCATTATTAACCTCCAAACGACATTTTAAGAATCTACATTCATAGAAATATTCCAAAGCCTTCCGCAGGAGTTTGCGTCTACGGCGCAAATCAATTCAAATCCGTTTTTCCGCGGTGTGTACATCGGAAAAACCCTTTGTAAGCCGCGCTCGGCTTTCAAACGAAATTTCAGCGGGGTCTGCCAACTAAGCGGCCCTTGCCGATGGCGTACACATCGTCAATGACCATCTGGAAGGAGGCCTTGCGCTTCTCGGCGGCGGCCCGCTCCTCCACCTTGGCGCGGTGGAAGTCCTTCAGCTCCTGATCAAAGGGCAGGTGGCCCGGATTCAAAATCCGCACCGCGCCGTTGTTGTCCCGGCAGGGGAGCATTAGTCCGGCGTTGAACCGGCAGGGGGCAAAGGGCACGTCCAGCACACCGGCCTCCACGCCGCGGCACACGCCCACGGCGATGTCACCCTCGCCTAACTCAAAGCACTTGTCCACAATGGCCATGGTCTCCAAGCGGATGATCCGCTCCTCCTCCGCCACATGGGCGTCGTGAAAGGGCTGGTCGGCGAACATGTTCACCACCTGCTTGGTGCACCGGAGACCCTCGGCGTTGGCCTCCATGGTGGGGATGCCCACCGCCTCATGGGGAGTTTTGACAATGACCTTGGTGGCCTTGGCCAGAGAGGCGGTGAGGCTGCCCGAGGAGATAACGCCAAAGGCCTTGGCCTCGTCGGCGGGGAAGCCGCCCATCCACTGGTGGAGTACCGTGGTCACTGCCACGCCGCTGTACCCGTACTTCTCTAAATACTCGTCGGTGAGGGACTGGAGAGTGCGGATAGCAGCCACGTCCTGAATCAGATTGCCGCACTGACCGTAGCCCACGGTGATGTTCTTCACCCCCTGCTCCGCGGCCAGCAGCGCCTCAATGATGGCGGCGGCGTGGGAGATGCAGGGGGGCACCAACGTGCCGGTGAGGGGGCCGTAGGGCTCCCGGTTGATGGAGACGCCCATCTCCTCGTAAAGGCCGGTGAGCCGGTCCACGTACTGCCAGTCCCGGATGGTCCGCTCCATGGGGATGTTCTTGCAGTAGGGCAGGTTGTAGGAGATGCCGCCGCCCTCGTAGCTGGTGAAGCCGCCGGCGTAGGTGATCTCGGTTAAAAGCCGGGCATCGGGGGTGCCGTGGCGGACCTGCATGGGGACACGGACGCTCTCCACCACCCGGCGGCAGTTCATGACGCCGTGGTTCACCGCCGGGAAGCCGTTGAGCATAGCCCGGCCTAAGCGGATGGACTCGGCGATGCCGTTCTCCGCCTCCTCATACCGGTTCTGCCGGGTGTAGCTGTCGATGGTGGAGGGCAGCAGGTCCGCCTCGCCCTCCTTCTCCAGATACTGCATCAGCTTGATATGCTCCTCGATCACCGGCACGCCGGCCCGGGGCTGGACCAAGGTCCGTCCGTCCCGCTTGGCGTTCAGGAGCTTCTGGGAAAAGTTCCGGGAGGAGGGCATGGCCTTGTGGTAGGCGGCGGCCTCCTCCAAGTCCACGTCCTTGCCCGTGGGCCACTGCTTCAAAACCTCTTGGCGCAGCTGGGCAAACTCGCCGTCGGAGAGGCGTTTATTCTGAATATCCATGATATGCAAGCTCCTTTTTCATGATTCGCAGGGCGGTTTGTGGATAGTGGGCGGAGAGGAGGCCCATGGCGGAGAGGATATACCGCCGGTCCACCCGGATCTCCGCCGCCTTGGGCCGCAGGGAGGCGGGGGCAGCCGGATCATACATGGCATGGGCAGCGATCTCACCGGTGCGCCTTGTGTGGATCAGACTGCCGCCAGTGACCACCACCTGTCCCACATTTGTGAGATTCTTCCCCTCTTGGATGAAGGTCTGACCCATCATGGTGTAGGTCTCGGTGATAGTGCCGGCGTGGCGGCGCACCGCCTCCTCAATAGCGCAGGAAGCCAAGGCGAAGTCCAGCTGCTCCAGCTCCCCGCCCTCCTCCGGGACCATGTCCGGGTGGGCACGGATCTCTGCTGTCAGGGCGATGAGGCGCTCCTCGCTGAGACCGGAGAGCGCGCTGAGACGGGGGAGTCCTGCGGCATCCACGATGCCCTGCGCGCTGTAGCGCATCCCGATATCCCCCTCCACCGTCCGCTTGGCGTAGGGCTCGGGGAGGCCCTTGTACACGGTGTTTATCTGCTGGGGCATCCCGTCGGCGATGGAGTAGACATCAGTGGTGGCCCCGCCTACGTCCACAGCCAGAAGCTCCCCGATCCCGCTCTCCCCCTCGCAGCCCTTGGCGAGCAGCTCCATCGCGAGGAGCACCGCCGAGGGGGTGGGCATCATAATGTCTGAGAGCAGCTCCGCTGCCCGGCTCAGGCCCTTGGCCTGGATGATTCTGCGGAGGAAAATCTCCCGGATTTTGCTCTGTGTGGGCTCTATATTCAGCACGCCGAACTTGGGCATCACATTGGGGCAGATATGGACCTCAAAGCCCTCCAAGAGCCTCTGGCACTGCCGGGCGGCGGTCCGATTTCCCGCCACAATCACCGGAAAGTCCGGGGGGAGCTTGGCGAGCATAGCCGCGTTATGGAGGATACACTCGGTGTTCCCCCCATCGGTGCCTCCCACCAGAAGGAAGATGTCCGGTCGCATGGCCCGGATATCCTCGATGTCGTCCTCTGTCAGCTGGAAGGCGTAGACCCCGGCCACCTTGGCCCCGGCCCCCAAGCTGGCCAGCTTGGCCGCCTCCCCGGTGAGCTCCGGCACCAAGCCGCTGGTGACCATCCGCAGCCCCCCGGCGGCGGAGGAGCAGGCGTAGCACGCCTCATAGTCCACCGGCCCGGTCTGGGCCTCCAAGAGCCGCCGGGCCTCCGTCAGGCCGTCACCGATGTCGGTCTCTACTGTGGTGTAGGCCGCGGCGGTGCCCAGCAGGATCTCCGCCTCCACATCCACAGCGGTGAGCTTGGTGTAAGTACTGCCAAAGTCGATGAGCAGAACCGCCCTCATGCGTCCCCACCGTCCATATGCAGCAGCTCCCGCAGCGCCTCGATAGTGGTCTCCGGCGTGGTGCCCGGGGGAAAGGCCCGGTCAAAGCCCATGGCTTTGAACCGGGGCTCCACATCCTCAAACCGCTGCTTGCCGATGACAATGTTGCCCCCCACCAGCAGGGGGATACCCTTTAAGCCCGCCTCATCGCACTTCTCCCGCAGGCCCCGGCAGTCCAGCTCCCCCTGGCCGTACAGGGAGGAGACTACAATGGCGTCCGCGTCAGACTCGATGGCCGCCGCGATGTACTCCTCTTGAGAGACCATCACACCCAAGTTTACCACCTCGAACCCCGCCTCTGTGAAAGCGTGGTAGAGGATCTTGTTTCCCACGGCATGTACATCGGCCCCAATGACGCCGATGACGATGACCTTTTTTTCTCGCTGCTCCATCTCAGCACCTCGTTCCATAAATTTGCAGGCTCTCCACGGATTGTTCTGTACCTATATACTATAATAGTCTATACCATATGTCAAGAACCAAAGCGGCCCTCTCCACATTTTTTCCCAGCTCTGCCGGAATACGCCCTGGCTGTCCGTTTAATGGGGACAAAAACCGCTAAATTGTCTTTTCTTCCCGTATGCGCTGGATTTTAGCCTCCAAATATAGCAGGGACCCCTCGTCCATTTCATAGCGGCAGTTAATCCGCTCCCCCGAAAAGCGGCGGAGGGCGTCCATGGTGGAGCTGGCGAAGTAGCGCTCACAGGACTCGGGCACCAGTACGGCATCCATGTCCTGAAGATAGTCGTCAATGCCCTCCTCCCCGGTGATGGGGCGGCCCAGCACCACCCCCTCGGCGTAGGATTGGCAGGTGGCGTGGAGGAGCTGGGCAAAGCGGAGGCTGTAGCCGATGATGCCCAGGCGGGTGCCGCTGCGGAGCTTGATGATCCGGGAGAGGCAGGCGGGGCTGGGGCGCAGGGCCACCTGTGCAATGCGCCTTTTAGCGGAGAGTGTGCCCTCCAAAAACCCGGCGTGGGCGGCGGTGGTGACAATGAGATCAAAGTCCTCCAGCTGATAGGGGTAGGCCCGAACATTCTCCACTGGGTAGGCGTACAGATCGACGCCCTCCTTCCGCCGGAGCTGGGCGGACATTTGGGAGAGGTTTTCCGGATTGCACTCCACCACCGCCACCTTGACGCTGGCCTCCTGATCCGCCCGCTCCCGCAGCTTCAAGTTGAGAAAGATACTGATCTCGGCCATACTGAGCCCCATCCCCTCCAGCCGGTCCAGCATGGCATCAATGGCCTGCATAGCCTGCTCCTTCCGGCTGCCGGAACTGGCGGGCTGATAGCGCACAAAGGTGCCCCGCCCCTGAACCTTCTCCACCAGCCCGCCCCGCTCCAGCTCATCATAGGCCCGCTTAATAGTTCCCCGGGCCACACATAGGCTCTCCGTTACCTCCTGCACAGTAGGCAGCTGCTGCCCCGCCGTCAGCTCCCCCTTCCGAATCGCTGTACCAATGGCATCAGAGAGCTGCCGATAGATGGGAACATCCAGCTCAGGGTTGATGTGAATTGAAAGTTCCATGCAAACACCACTTTCTTCAATGAGGGATTAGGAATGAGGAATTGACCCCTTGGGAGGCTGTCCTCATGTCCCCATAGCGCTTCTGTTTATATCGAACAAAAGTCTGTCATATTGCGTTCATTCCTGATTCCCGCGTCTCCGCAAGGTACGCCGCCCGCCCGGTTTGGTAGAGGTTGCCGCCCGCGCTGTCGATGACCACGATGGCGGGGAAGTCCTCCACCTCCAAACGGCGGATGGCCTCGGCGCCTAAGTCCTCGTAGGCCACCACCTCCGCCTTCTTGATGCACTTGCTGAGCAGCGCGCCGCAGCCGCCGATGGCGCCGAAGTACACCGCGCCATGCTCCCGCATGGCGCTGACCACCTCCTCGTTCCTCTTGCCCTTGCCGATCATGCCGGTGAGGCCCTGGGCGATGAGCAGGGGGCTGTAGGCGTCCATGCGGTAGGAGGTGGTGGGGCCGGCGGAGCCGATGGCTTGGCCGGGCTTGGCCGGGGTGGGACCCACGAAGTAGATGATGCTGTCCTTCAGGTCGATGGGAAGGGGCTCCCCCTTCTCCAGCAGCTCGCACAGGCGCTTGTGAGCGGCGTCCCGGGCGGTGTAGATCACGCCGGAGATGAGGCAGCTGTCCCCCGAGCGCAGGCGGCGGGCGTCCTCCGGGGTGAAAGGCGTTTGAATCTGAATGTTCGGCATCTTAAAGCACCTCCGTCTTGTGTCTGGTCACATGGCAGTTGATGTTCACCGCCACGGGAAGGCCGGCAATGTGGGTGGGCAAAGTCTCGATATTCACGGCCAAGGCCGTGGTCCGGCCGCCGAAGCCCTGCGGCCCGATACCCAAGGCATTGATGGCGGAGAGCAGCTCTTCCTCCAGCTCCGCATAGAAGGGGTCGGCGTTTCGCTCCTCCACACTGCGCAGCAGCGCCCGCTTGGATAGGTACGCCGCCTTGTCAAAGGTGCCGCCGATGCCCACACCCACCACAATGGGTGGGCAGGGGTTGGGACCCGCATCCTCCACTGCCTGAAGGACAAAGTCCTTTACCCCCTGAAGGCCGTCGGAGGGACGGAGCATCTTGATCTGGCTCATATTCTCGCTGCCAAAGCCCTTGGGGGCCAAGGTGATCTCGATCTGATCGCCGGGGACCAAGTCGTAGTAGATAAAGGCGGGGGTGTTGTCCCCGGTGTTTACCCGGCGCAGGGGGTCTCTCACCACGCTCTTGCGCAGATACCCCTCGCTGTAGCCTTGGCGGACGCCCTCATTGACAGCGTCGGTGATATCGCCGGTGACATGGACCTCCTGACCGATTTTCAAAAACACGCAGGCCGCGCCGGTGTCCTGACAGACGGGCTGGTCCTGTTCATCGGCGATCTGGTAGTTCTCTATGATCCGCTCTAAAATCTCCTTGGCCTGAGGCCAAGTCTCCTGCTCCCGGCACTGGGCAATGCGGGACTTGATGTCCCCGCTCAGGTGGCAGTTGGTGTGGATGCACAGCCGCTTTACCGCCTCGGTAATCTGCTGCGCGCTGATCTCTCGCATAGCTGCTCCTCCTTCTGTTTTTATGCTTTTATCACTCTGAAGGGACGGACAACGTCTGTCCCTTCAGGGCCGTTTTATGATTTTCGAATGAAACATCCGGAAATCATATATTTGATTTGAGCTGTTTTGCTCGCCGCTGTTTACAGCGGCGAGCGCAAGGCACACATGACTTCCTGCCTTTCCGTTCGGAGGTAATATTTTAACGACCTTCGGGAAGGGTATAGATGGTGTCCAGCAGCTCCCCCTCCCGGCTGATGACCTTGGCCGCGACTCGATCCCCCTTGGGGAGGGCCTTCGGCTTTCCGGTGATGGCCTCCGCCCGCTCCTTCAGCTCGTGGATGTCCACCACCGGCAGACCGGCCTGCTCCAGACGCTCCCGCAGCTCCGCCTGCCGTGGGTTCACCGCCACGCCGGCCTGTGTCACCAGCACGTCGATGTCTTGGCCGGGTGTGGAGATGCAGGTCACACGGTCAGTGACAATGGGCATCCGGGCCCGAAACAGCGGGGCAATGATCATGGCCAGCTTACTTCCGGCGGCGGTGTCACTATGCCCGCCGGAGCCGCCCATGATGGAGCCGTTGGAGTCGGTGTGGACATTGACATGGAAGTCCGTGTCAATCTCCGTGGCCCCCAAGATCACCACATCCAAGCTGTCCACCACCGCGCCCCGCTCGCCGGGGGCGGCGTACTGCATGGCGGAGATCTCTTGGTGCCGGGGATCCTCCCGCAGGGACTCCACCGCCTTGAGATCGAAGCACTGAACATCCATCAGCGAGCGGAAGCACCCCTCCCGGAGCATATCCACCAGATAGCCGGTGATGCCGCCGGAGGCGAAGCTGCCCTGAATTCCCTCCCGCAGCATGATGTCCTTCAAAAACCGGGCCGCCGCCAAGGAGGCCCCGCCGGCCCCGGTCTGGAAGGAGAAGCCCTCCTTCAGGAGCCCGGAGGCTTGAATGACCTTGGCCGCCTGTGCGGCCATCACCAGTCCCACCGGGTCCCGTGTCACCTGTGTGGTGCCGGAAACGATGCCCTTGGGGTCGCCGATGGCGTCCACCGTGACCACATAGTCCACATAGCTCTCCGGGATGGACCACCCCTGCAGAGGATAGGGCACTATATTGTCGGTGATCACCACCACCCGCTTGGCGTACATGGCGTCGGCAAAGGCGTAGCCTAGGCTGCCGCAGGTGGACTTGCCGATCCTGCCGGTACAGTTGCCCATGGGGTCCGCGGCGGGGGCGGCGATAAAGGCCACGTCAATGGGCGTCCGTCCCAGAGCGATGTCCTTAGGCCGTCCCCCGTGTGTGCGAAACTCCACCGGCGCCTCCAGCGCCCCCCGTGAGATGGCCCGCCCTAAACCGGCGGAGATATAGTTGGCCGCAAGATGAGTGACCACGCGGCTCTCCGTATGCCCTATCAGAGGGGTGTGGACATCGAAGAGGGCGCTGGCGTTCACAGTCAGATCCCGAATCCCCATCCCGGCAATCTCGTCCATCACGAAATTCAAAACGAAATCCCCATTGCGCAGGTGATGGTGGAAGGAGACGGTCATCCCGTCCCGCAGCCCCGCCAGCGCGATGGCCTCCCGGAGGCTCTTTACAACCTTGCTCATGCCGTCACCTCCCTCGAAATCCCCAGCGCCTGCGCCATGGCGATGGTCCGCTGAGCCCGGGAGACAATGGGAGCGTCCACCATCTTGCCGTGGAGGGCGATGGCCCCCTTGCCCTGCGCCTTGGCTTCGGCGATGGCATCCATCACCTCATAGGCGTACCGGATCTCCTCCGGCGATGGGCTGAATACCCGGTTGATCACCTCCACGTGCCGGGGGGAGATGGAGGACTTTCCGGAGAATCCCAGCGCCTTGGCCAAAGCGGCGTCGGCCTCGATCCCCTCGTCGTCGTTCACATCGGTGAAGGGAGTGTCGTAGACCTCCGTCCCGGCGGCCCGGGCAGCCATCACCAGCCGGGTCCTGGCATACTCGATCTCCCGCCCCCCCTTGGTGCGTTTGCATTGCAAATCGGCGGTCAAATCCTCCGCCCCCAAAAACAGCGCCTCCACCCTCGGACAGCAGGCGGCGATGGCGAAGGCGTTCTCCACGCCCAAGGCTGTCTCGATGAGGGGCATCAGCGCGGCCCGCTTTTGAAGCCCCAGCCGCTCCTCCGCCTGTGTCATGGCCGCATCCGCCGCCTGTACCTCCGCCGCTGTGCCGGCCTTGGGCAGGAGAAGCATATCCGGCCCCTCCGGCAGAATGGCCTCCAGATCCGCGGCAAAGTAGGGCGTGTCCACGGCATTGACCCGAACAATGCGCTCACAGCCCCGGAAGTCCATATACCGCATGGTGTTGCGCACCAAAATCCGGGCGGCGTCCTTCTCCGCCGGGGATACCGCGTCCTCCAAATCGAAGATCACCGCGTCGGCCCCCAGACAGCTCCCGTTGATCAGCATATTGGGGTTGTTCCCCGGCAAAAACAGCATGCTTCTGCGCATCAGCACTCCCCCCTTCCTCGGCGGACGGCGGTCTCCACACGGGCCCGGATCACGCAGTCCAAGGCCCCGCGGTCCACCACGCGGACACAGGCATCCGCCACATGCAGCTCCTCCAGCACCTCTTGGACCGTCTCCCGGATGGCCTCACCAAAGCGCTCCAAGACGACGGACTCCAAGTGGATCTGAATCCCCCCCTCACTGGGTTCGATCTCCACATAGGCGTCGCTGGATTCCAGTGTTCCCGCAGACGCCGGGCGCAGGCTGTCCATTGTTTGACCGCCTCCTTTTCGTTTTATTTTGGAAAGTTGCTGTAACAATGTGGTGATATTATATAATACAATTTGGGGAAATGCAATTCTTTTTATCGTGTGTGCAGGGGGGCCTATGATCCGCCGCTAAAAATGGCGTTCTCCTGTTTTATTCTCCAATCCGCCGCAGCAATATGGCTCCAGCCCAGATCATCGCCACCACACCGAACACACCTGCCATCCCCTCGGCCAAAATCCTGAGTGTCACAACAAACTCTGTCATATCCCATTGCTCCTATCTCAAATCATATCGGAAAGCCCATCTCATACCAGCGGCGCGACTAAAGAGAGGATCATCCCTCCGGCGATCACCGAGGCGATCTGTCCGCCGACGTTTGCTCCCGCCGCCTGCATCAAAAGGAAGTTGTAGGGGTCCTCCTGCAGGCCCATCCTGTGCACCGTGCGGGAGGCCATGGGAAAGGCGGAGATCCCCGCCGCGCCGATCATGGGATTTACCTTCCTTTTGCAGAACAGATTCAGCACCTTGGCAAACAGCACCCCGCCGGCGGTGTCCAGCAGGAAGGCCAGCAGGCCCAGCCATAGGATCATCAGCGTCTCCCAAGTGACAAACAGCTCCGCGCGCATCTGGAACGCCACTGTCAGCCCCAGCAGCAGCGTGATGAGGTTGGCCAGCTCGTGCTGGGCGCTCTGGCTCAGGCTCTCCAGCACACCGCATTCCCGAATCAGGTTGCCGAACATCAAAAACCCGATGAGCTCCGCGCTCTTAGGCGCCGCCGCCCCGGCCAGCACCGTCACCAGAATGGGGAACAAGATTCTGGTGGCTCTGGACACGCTTTTGGGGGTGTACTCCATGCGGATTCTCCGCTCTTCCGCTGTGGTTAAAAGACGGATCACCGGCGGCTGGACAATAGGTACCAGCGCCATGTAGCTGTAGGCCGCCACCATAATGGCCCCCTGATACCGGCTTTGGAAGTAGTTGGCCACATAGATGCTGGTGGGGCCGTCCGCTGCGCCGATGATGCCGATAGAGGCGGCATCCCGCAGATCAAAGCCCAGCAGCACCGCTGCCGACAGTGTGAGAAACACCCCCAGCTGGGCCGCCGCACCGAAGAGCAGCAGTTTGGGGTCGCTGAGGAGGGGGCCGAAGTCGATCATAGCCCCCACCCCGATGAACAGCAGCAGCGGAAACAGCTCGCTGGCAATCCCCGCTTCAAACAGCGTTTCCAGCGCCGGTGCCTCCGACAGGGGCAGATTCACCAGAATAGCGCCAAAGCCCATAGGCAGCAGCAGCGCCGGCTCCATCCCCCGCCTGACCGCCAGATAGATCAGTGTCAGGCCGATGAGAATCATGGCCCCCTGTTGGGGCGTGAAGGCGAGAAGATTGGAAAATACGGTATGTTCCATAGCAAAACCTCCTAAAAATAAAAAGAGAGACTTTTACAGCGCTGTTGCGCACTGCAAAAGTCTCATCATTTCAGACAAAGCCGGGCCTGCGGCCGTACTGACGCGCTTTGCCGCGCCCCATAGGGACGCCGACTACTCCCTTTTGGCCCATGATATGCCAGAGAGCCGCTCTTGTCAACTATCCAAAGGCAGCCTTAACGGCCCCTTGTCATCCCCGGTCGGCGGCGATGACCCGCTTCAGGGCCTCCACCCCCACCCGGACAGCGGCAGTGGTGTCCTTGCTCATCGCTTGGTCCAGACCGGCGGCCTCCCGCTCCTGATTCCAAATCACATGGAAGCAGGAGCCGCAGCGGACGCCTCGAGCAGCGGCCACGGTGAACAGCGCCGCGGACTCCATCTCGCTGGCCTTCACACCAAGGCGCTTCCAAGCCTCCCACTTCGCCAAAAGCTCTCCGCTGACGGGCATTCTGCCGGGGCTGTGCTGGCCGTAGAAGCTGTCCTTGCACTGGACCACCCCGGCGTGGCAGGTCTTGCCCAAGGCCTTGGCGGCGTCGATGAGGGCGGCGGTGAGGGTAAAATCCGGCACGGCGGGGTACTCGATGGGGGCGTACTCCCGGCTGGTACCCTCCTGCCGCACGGCCCCTGTGGCCACCACAATGTCTCCGGACTGGACGGAGAGGGCAATGCCGCCGCAGGTGCCCACCCGGATAAAGGTGTCCGCGCCGATATTCGTAAGCTCCTCCAAGGCAATGGCAGCAGAAGGTCCGCCGATGCCGGTAGAGCAGACAGAGACCTTCTCCCCCAAGAGGGTGCCGGAGTAGACGGTGTACTCCCGGTTCTGGGCCACCAGCTCCGCGCCGTCAAACAGCGCCGCAATGGACGCGCAGCGCCCCGGATCCCCGGGGAGGATGCAGTAGCGGCCCACGTCGCCGCTTCGGCAGTTGATGTGAAACTCTCTCTCTAATTCCTGCATGGCGATACCTCCTTTTATGGCTATTGTAGCAGGTCGCCGCCCCGGACGCAAGGAAATCTTTGGCCGTCCTTCCCACGCCGGAACTTGCAGAACCGAGGAGGACCCTCTATTATCCCTTTTTCGGAGGCTGAAAATGGATTTTTGGATGTAAGCGCAAGGATCCAAACATGTGGCGCCAAGATAAGGCCCGCCGTGCCGTTGAAAAAAATCCGGGCGTTGGAGAGACAGCTTGGAATAGGACTTCCCGAAGAATATGTACCGTTTTTCACACAAATAGGGGATGGCTGGGAGAAGCAGGTTGTCAGATGCGCACTTTGGCCTAAGATGAAGTCTCTATCTACCGGCCAAGGCACCCGCCTGCTCCGTGAGCCTTTTCCCTGCGCAGACGCTTGGGCCTGGGAACATCAGGAGACCAACCCTATGCCGGGTGAGAGCGGCGAGGCGTAGAACACGCGGATGGAGGAGCTTCTGTATCCCGCCCACCTTGGCAATATCTGTCTGCTGCGCGGCGGCTGTGGGAAAAAATTTCATCGCATATGGCACGGGGCCTGCGCGGTAGAAATCTGGCAGTTCACAGATGTGGGAATCGCGCCCCGCGAGCCCCGCCGTACTTTTCCCCGATGGCTTGCCTTGTGGCTCGTGGACAAAATGCCCCTCCATTAAATTCCTCCGCTGGGAAACCGCCAAAACAGCACCCCCGTCCAAGGCCCGCGGCCCGGACAGGGGTGCTGTCTGCTCCCATTTTGTTTACTGTCCCAAGTAGTCTGCCGGATCCACAGGGACATCGTCCTTGGTCACGGCGAAGTGCAGGTGCGCCCCCAGGGCGGACTCGGTGAGGGTGGTGTTGCCCACGGTGCCCACTTGGGCTCCGGCGGAAACGCTGTCTCCCTCGGTCACGGACACCTCCTCCTGAAGGCCCGCGTAGGTGGTCACATACCCGTCCTTGTGGGCAATCACCACAGTGGTGCCCAGCCGGTCATCCACAGCCACGGACTGCACCGTACCGGCGGCGGCGGCCACCACAGTGGTGCCGGCGGGGGCGCTGATATCCACGCCCTCATGGGTGCGCCAATCCCTGGTGGTCTCGTTGTACACTGGCATATCCGCGGAGAAGGCGCCTACTGTCTCCCCAGCCAAGGGGGACACAATCAATGCCGGCGGCTCCGGCTCCACCGGCGGCGTGGCCATGACCGGCGGGGTTTCCCGCTCAGGCATCACCACAGTTACCGGCTTCTCGACCTCCTTGGCCGGCGGCTCCGGATTGACCACCTCCACCGGCGGCTTAGCGGTCACAGGATTTTCCACCTCCGTCACAGGCGGAGGATCACTGGCCGGGTCTGCGGCCTCGTTCCCGGCAAACAGCCAGAAGTACCCGCCTACACCGGCGGCCAGCACACATAGCAGCAGGGCTATGTAGAAGCCCGCGCCGCCGAAGATGGAGGCCTGATGTTTTCCACGTTCCATACTCGCTCCCAAGCCGCTTTCCGGCATACGGCACGCCGAAATAAGGAATTTCCTCCACCGGTAGTTTCACCAGCGGAGGAAATTTTTATACGGCATATCTGCGGTTATATAAAAAATCGGGCGCTCCCCGAAAGGAGCGCCCAAAAGTATTCGCCAATCATACTTCGTACCAAGCGGTGCGCAGGCAAACTCTCAAACGAGATCCCCGTTTGTTTCAATCAGGCCATAGCCGCCGCTCTTGCGCTGGTAGACAATGCAGATCACGTCCTCCATGTTGCGGAACACGAAGAAATCGTGGTCCAGAAGGTTCATCTGCATAATGGCCTCCTCAATGCTCATGGGCTTGACAGCGATGTGTTTGGTGCGGACCACCTCAAACTCCTTCTCCTCGCTGACATCGAATTCGGCGGGGATGTCGGGGACGAAGGCGTCCTGGCGCAGGCGCTTGGAGAGACGGGTCTTGTTTTTGCGGATCTGCCGGTCAATGGTGGTGCAGGCCGCGTCGATGGCGCCGCGCATGTCGCCGTCCTTGGACTCCTCCTGCGCGCGGAAGAGGGTGCTGCCGCTGCGGATGGTGATCTCCACCACGCAGCGGTGGTCTTTCTCCACAAGGAAGGTGACAGCGGCGTCGGCCTCGTCTTGGAAGTAGCGATCCAGCTTGCCGATCTTCTTTTCAGCGTAGGCCTTGATGGAATCGTTGAGGTTAACTTTCTTGCAGGTAAATGTAAATTTCATTGGTGTCGCTCCTTTCCATTTCTGGATAGTGGGTATTTGCATTGTAGCATATATACAAGCATTCGTCCAGTAAAACTTTTCTATGTTAGCAAAAATAAACAATTTTTCTGTTTTTGACCGGGAGACGACAAAAGTATGGTTTTTTCCGCAAAAACCTGCAAAACTTCCTATTTACAAAGGGGGACAAGTTTAGTATTATACTTATCGGAAGCTTTCCAATATCCCACCCGCTTGGGCCGCTGATGAGGGGTTTGCCTCACAGCGGCTCCTTTTTTTGTGCCGCCCCCTAAGGCGGCTGACTTTTGGTACAGCCCAAAAGTCAGCAAAAGGCTGCTCAGGGGAACCGCTCGGCGGGCTTTAGCCCCCCTGAGGGGCACAGCCCTTACCCGCGGCTCCCCTAAGAACCCCAAGACGTGTGCCCCCCGATAGACCGGTGCGAGGGGGCAGGGCGCGGCTTTGGATGTGGCGGCGGCAAACGCCGTACTTGCCGGCAACGCACTTTGGCAGCTCGGCACTCCACTGCGCTGTGCCAACCTCTGTAAAAGCGCACAGTGTGCGCCCGTTCTCCCGATACCCGCTGTACCGGCGGCGGGCGGAGCATATCCGTCCCTGCGCCTGTTTTTGCGAACCATGTCCGATGACCCGGCCTCCGCAGGGCGCGGCGACCTCGGCGCGCCGTCCCCCGCCTGCCGGAATGTCCGAATAAACCGAACATACTATCCTCTGCCGATACTCTCCAATAGAACAGCAGGGATCCTTCTCAGAAGGCCCCTGCTGTTCCGGTTTTGATTATTTCTTCAGCTCTCCCACTGCGTTTGCCGTCAGATACGCGGTAATAAAGCCATCTAAATCCCCGTCCATGACGCCGTTCACGTTGCTGGTCTCATACCCGGTGCGGGTGTCCTTTACCAGCTGATAGGGCATGAACACATAGGAGCGGATCTGACTGCCCCACTCGATCTTCATCTGAACACCCTTGATGTCGCTGATCTTCTCCGCGTGCTGCTGGGCCTTCATCTCCATCAGCTTGGCCCGGAGCATACGCATGCAGTTGTCCCGGTTCTGGAACTGGCTCCGCTCCGTCTGGCAGGAGACTACCACACCTGTGGGCAGGTGGATGAGGCGCACCGCCGAGGAGGTTTTGTTTACGTGCTGGCCGCCGGCGCCGGAGGAGCGAAAGACCTGCATCTCAATCTCCTCCGGCCGGATCTCGATGGAGTTGTCGTCGGGCAGATCCGGCATCACCTCCAGCGCGGCGAAGGAAGTCTGCCGCCGGGCGTTGGCGTCGAAGGGGGAGACCCGGACCAAGCGGTGGACACCGTTCTCGCTCTTCAGATAGCCGTAGGCATTCTCCCCCTCAATGGAGATGGAGGCGGACTTGATTCCCGCCTCGTCGCCGTCCTCATAGTCCATGATCTGGTAGGTAAAGCCGTGGCGCTCGGCCCAGCGGGTGTACATCCGATAGAGCATCTGGCACCAGTCCTGGGCCTCGGTGCCGCCGGCTCCGGCGTGGAAGGTCAATATGGCGTTGTTGGCGTCGTACTCCCCGGATAGGAGGGTGGCCAAATTCGCCTCCTCCACCGCGGCCTCCAAGGCGGTATAGCTCTCTGTGACCTCCTCCAAGAGGGAGTCGTCCTCCTCCTCGATGGCCATCTCCACCAAGGTGGTCAGATCCTCCCACTGGCCGACTAAGCGGTCGTACTTGGTGACCTTATTTTGCAGCTGCTTGGTGCGCTGGAGGACCTTCTGGCTGTTCTCCCGGTCATTCCAGAAGCCGTCCACCGCGGCCTCCGCCTCTAAACGGGCGATCTCGTGGCGGGCACTGTCCAAGTTCAGGGCGGCAGAGAGCTTCTGAAGTTCCGGTTCCATGGCGGAGAGCTTCTGCTTATAGGTGTCATATTCAATGATGGGCATAGTGGTTTTTCTCCAATACACAATAATTTAGCCTATTATATCCAAAATCGGCCCGTCTGTAAAGGGGGAATCACATCGCAGACAGTAAAACGGGGAAGGCCTTCGCCTCCCCCGCGGTACTCCTGCTCAGTTCATCTGCTTTCTTCTTGACAGGTTCATGGTGCCGTCCTGCATGGAGCTCACCGAGTCCAAGCTCTTGCCGGTGCCGATAGCCACGCACTGGATGGCATTCTCCGCCACCTGCGTATGGATGCCCGTCCGGGACTCCACCAGACGGTCAAAGCCGTCCACCAGACTGCCGCCGCCGGTCATGACAATGCCGTTGGTGGAGATATCCGCCACCAGCTCCGGGGGCGTCCGCTCCAGCACGGAGTGGATAGCCTCCAAGATCCGCTCGGTGGGCTCCTCAAAGGCCTCCAGCATCTCCGAGGAGGTGACGGTGATGGTCTTGGGCAGGCCCGTCAGAAGGCAACGGCCCTTGATCTCCATAGAGTTCTCCTCCTCCTTGGGGTAGACGCAGCCGATGGTCATCTTCATCTCCTCGGCGGTGCGCTCGCCCAAGAGGATGTTGTGCTTGCGGCGCATGTACTTCACCACATACTCGTTGAACTGGTCCCCGGCCACCTTGATGGAGGCGGACTCCACTACGCCGGAGAGGGAGATCACCGCAATGTCGCTGGTGCCGCCGCCGATGTCCACCACCATGTGGCCGTCGGGCTTGCTGATGTCGATGCCCGCGCCGATAGCCGCCGCCACAGGCTCCTCAATAAGGTATACCTTCCTGGCCCCAGCTTGGATTCCCGCGTCGATAACGGCGCGCTCCTCCACCTCGGTGATGCCCGAGGGGACACAGATGATCACCCGGGGTTTGAAGAGCATGAAGCCGCTGACCTTACGGATAAACTCCCGGAGCATCCGCTCGGTCATGTCGTAGTCGGAGATGACCCCCTCCCGCAGGGGGCGGATAGCCACGATGTTCCCCGGTGTACGGCCCAGCATCTGCCGGGCGTCCTCGCCCACCTTCAGGAGCTTCCCGGTGTTCTTATCCATGGCCACCACAGAGGGCTCATTCAAAATGACCCCCTTGCCCTTGATATAGACTAAAACAGAAGCGGTACCCAAGTCGATACCGATATCCTTCGCCAATGCGCACATACTGTCCACCTCGCTGTATAATCTCTTTCTATTGTAAGCAAAAATGCCTGCTTATACTCCTAAGAATCCATTATAAACATACCTATTTGATTTTGCAAGAAAATAATTGCAATTCACGGTTTGTTTTTAAAATTTCCCCCATTGGACGGCGTGATTCCTCTGGTTCGCCTCCTAAATCAGGCGCGGCCAAGGCGGCGCAGACCACCGACACAGCCCCGGCGGAGCGCAGGGCCTCCGCCGCGGCGGCCATGGTACTGCCAGTGGTGACTACGTCGTCCACCAGCAAAAACCGGCGTCCGGCAGCCCTCTCCGCTGACAGCACCGTATAGGCCCCGCTGATGTTCTGCCGCCGTGCCGCCGCGTCCTTCAGGCTGGACTGGGCCTTGGTGTGGCGTGCCTTCCGCAGGGTGGTCTCCACCCGGGTGTCCCAGTGCCGCGCCATGGCGTCGGCGAGGAGCCGGGCTTGGTCGTAGCCCCGCTCCCGCAGCCGCTTGGGGCTGACGGGGACATAGGTGACAGCATCGAACTGGCCGGAGAGATGCTCGGAGGCGGCTTGGACCAGATAGGGCGCCAAAGCCCTGAGGGCACTTTGCCGCCCGTGGAATTTGCAGGCGCGGATGGCGTCGCGGACGCCTCCCTCGTAGCGAAAGGCCACCGCGCAGAGGCCGTAAGGTCCCGTGCGGAGGATCTGATCATCGGACAGAAGGGGCAGGCCCTCCGCGCAGGCGGGACAGGGATTGACCTTCCGCCGCTCCAGCACCCGGCCGCAGCAGGCGCACTTGGGCGGAAAGAGGAGGTCCAGCAAAAAGCCGATCATCTCCGCTTCCTCCGCGGATAGGGCCGCGGGTCATCGGTGAGACCCAAGAGGTAGTCGACACTGGTCTGGTAGAACTCTGCCAGTTGAATCAGCTGCTCCGGCGAAAACTCGCTGACCCCATTCTCATGTGCACAGTAGGAGGTTCGGCTGATATGGAGCAGCTCTGCCATCTGTTGCTGCCGCAAGTCGTGGTCTTCCCGCAGATTGCGGATGTTCGGATATCTTGCCATGGGATCACCTCCATGGCAAAGAGTATAAATGTCAGAAATCCCGACATCATATTATGACAGGAATTCTGACATTTATGTATGGAAATCCGCATTTGAGCCAAGTTCACCCTTGGTTGGAAGGGAGTTATTGTCTCTTTCGCGGATAGGGCCACGGGTCATCGGCGAGACCTAAGAGGTAGTCGACGCTGGTCCGGTAAATTTCCGCCAGTTGAATCAAAATTGCTGTTGGCACGTCATTTTCGCCGATCTCATATTTGGAATAGCCCGTCTGGGACATACCTAACTTTTGCGCCAGTTCGGTCTGGTTCCAGTCATGATCTTCCCGCATAGCGCGGAGCATTGGATACATATACTTCTCACCTCGGTGAGGAGTATATCTTAACCTGATATAGGTTTGTTATTCCAACCTATATCAGGTTAAAGCGGAGGAAACATAGAGATGAAAAGTATAAAAAAACAGCTTTGGAGCATATACTCCAGAGCTGCTCCATTTGACAAGAAGCGACAGTACCGATATAATACCTTCCAGCAGCAGGACGCTGCACAAACGGCAGGCGGTTAGTCCCCCATTTAGGGGGATGCACCTCATCCCCCGGAAAGGGGGGATGGCTATGGTTACATATGGCGAGCTTATTGCTTACACCATCATGCTAATCAGCTTTGCGTCTCTGGTCCTCCAGATATGCAAAAGGAAATGACCGCCCCCAGTCCACGGTAGCGGTCATTCCTTGACACTACAATAGGGACTAACCGCTTGTCGCAGCCGCCCTTCTGCTTTTATTATAGCGGTGTCCCGCCCCCTTGTCAAGCGCCTGTCCGCCTAAATCGCCTGAATGGCCGCCTGCCAAGCCACCAGAAAAGGCGCACCGCAGAGCGGCGCGCCTTTTCTGGTGACCCGTACGAGACTCGAACTCGTGTTACCGCCGTGAAAGGGCGGTGTCTTAACCACTTGACCAACGGGCCATATATGTAAACCTGCCATACGGCAGGTTTACAGTACTGGTAGCGGCGACTGGATTTGAACCGGTGACACTTCGGGTATGAACCGAATGCTCTAGCCAACTGAGCTACGCCGCCATAGATTGTCTCCCGAACGGGCAGGAATTATGATACCCAAAATTTCGCCATTTGTCAATAGGTTTCCAAAATATATTTTTCAATCTCTGTTTCAAATGCGCTGAACGCCTCTCTTAAACCGACCGGAAGGGCCCGGAGCCCCCTCCAACCGGGGTCTGTCCCCCTTCCATCCCAGCCTCCTCGGCTTTTTTGCACAATTCCCCGGCTTTTTTGCAAAATCCTATTGACTTTCCCAAAGATTCCTATATAATAATAAAGCTTGCGTTCCGCAGGCAATATCCTTGCTCCCGCCGTCGAGCGGGGGCCATCCGTCCAAAAGGAGGTGCAACAACAATGGCAAAAGTATCCGCGAATTATGAGGTCGTCTATATCATCGACCCCGCCCAAGGCGAGGAGGCCGTGGCCGCCACGGTGGAGAAGTTCAAGACCCTCGCTGAGCAGAACGCTACCGCTGTTGAGGTTGAGGAGTGGGGCAAGCGCCGCTTGGCCTACGCCATCAACTACAAGACCGAGGGCCACTATGTCCTCATGTCCTTCACCAGCGAGCCCAACTTCCCCAGAGAACTGGACCGTGTCTTAGGGATTACCGACGGTATCCTGCGTTCCATGATCGTCTGCAAGGACCTGTAAGGGGAGGCACACTATGTCGCTCAACCGCATCATCCTCATGGGCCGCCTGACCCGTGACCCTGAGCTGCGCCACACCCAGAGCAATATCCCTGTAACCTCCTTCTCCTTGGCCGTAGACCGGGACTTTAAGAGCCAGAACGGCGAGAAGGAGACGGATTTCATCGACATTGTGGCTTGGCGCCAGACGGCGGAGTTCGTCTGCAAGTACTTCGCCAAAGGCCGCATGGCCGTGGTGGAGGGCCGCCTGCAGATCCGCGACTGGACCGACCGGGAGGGGAACAAGCGCCGCAGCGCCGAGGTTTACGCCGACAATGTGTACTTCGGTGACTCCAGGCGCGACAGCGCGCCGGGGGGTTACGATGCTCCCCCTGCCTACGGCTCCGCCCCTGCCTACAGTGCCCCCAACAGCGGCTACAGCGCCGCGCCCTCCGGCTTTGCGGAGCTGGATGATCAGGACGGCGAGCTGCCGTTCTGAACCAAACTTTGAATAGGAGGAACCTTCCATGGCTATGGAACGCGAAAATAGACCCGCCCGTCCCATGAACCGCAAGCGCAAAAAGGTCTGCCAGTTCTGCGTGGACAAGTGCGAGCACATCGACTATAAGGACGCCGCCAAGCTGCGCCGCTTCATCTCCGAGCGCTCCAAGATCCTGCCCCGCCGGACCACCGGCACCTGCGCCATGCACCAGCGCCAGCTGACCGAGGCCATCAAGCGCGCCCGTCAGATCGCCCTGCTGCCCTACGTGACAGAGTAAAGAAAAATAGACCGCCCATTTGGGTACCACTCATAAAACAGCATAAGATTGTTTTTGGGAAATGGCATAGCTTTGGCTATGCCGTTTCCTCGTTTGACAGGACATTAAGCAAGGAAATGGGAAGTATCCTCACAAGGTCATAGGAAATGTCAATCTGCCGTTCCCTATGTCCGCTTGACTTGTCGGGATCATAGACATATACCGCTTTTCCCGCGGTTCTTCCTGCCCCTGTTCGTAGAAGTGATTAAAAGGGCAATCACAGACGATACCGCCAAGCAAGTAGCAAAGTTATGAAAAGCCGTCAAGGGTCAAGATGAACGCTGTGCTGCTCTTAACGGTTTTTCATGTCCTTGCTATGGGGCAGTCAAGAGGGCGCAAGCGGTCTATCCGGTTGCACCCTCTCTAAACTATGGGGTTTTGTGTCACGTAATAGAGGTCGGGAAAGCCTGTATCTATGCGGCATTGTAAAGGCATAATGAGGGTAGACAAGGGATTTATACTCGTACCACTCAAAATGGCGTTTTACTGCATAACATCGTTATTTCCTATTTGTTCTCAAAAAGAACTTTAAGTCGTTTTATAATCACCAAAATATTCAGCACAGCTACAATCGCCAAATAGTATATAATTCCACTAATTATTTCTAAATACAACGACTGCTTAAATTCTCCAATAAATAGAGTAACAAATGAAATAAAAAGCAATAGCAGACAGATAAGTGCCTCAAAAATTGTTGCATTAAATGTCTCTTTTAAAAGTTTCTTATAGCTTGAATTCTTATTGTCTCTATCTGCAAATGCACATAAAATGCTAAGTGTGGAAAAAAACATAGCTATGAGAATTGATAAAACTATGTTGAGATTATTCAATATTTCGTTATTTACACAATGTACATTTAAGATACTGATAGAAAATAACACAGGAACAAAAAAAATACTTACAAGCTGCAACGGATTACCTTTAAATACTCTGAAGTGTTCAAAAAATATTGAGCGCACATCAAGAAAATTACTCATTTTCAGGCAAAAACTAAAAATTGAAACAACCATTCCAACTATAAATAAAATAATAGATGCATTATTCACAACTCCCCCCTCCTGTTTAACCGATGTTCAGCACCATTTCATCTAAATATTCTGTTGCGACCTTTGTAAAATGCTCAATTAGCATTGTCAAATTAGGGTGTCCATCAGCCATTTTTATTTTATCTGGTATAGCTTCGATAATACTTAGGTTTTCTATATTATGTAAATTTATTTTT
Source organism: uncultured Clostridia bacterium (assembly GCA_947572235.1). Lineage (GTDB taxonomy): Bacteria > Bacillota > Clostridia > Oscillospirales > Oscillospiraceae > CAJFPI01. The sequence continues at coordinate 1,731 of CANPBB010000008.1, read as the reverse complement.
CGAGTACGTCCGCCAATGTCAACGATTACTTTTAAGTTGTCATATTCTGTCTGTTCAAATTCAAATAAATTGTAACGGCTACCTGCCACATATCGAATTTTATCCATCATACGACTCCACATTTTTTCAGTAAAATAAAGATTACCAATTTCCCGAATCTCTGAGCCATATCCCTTACTTACATTATCCGAGTTATCACTTGATTTAATATTTTTGACCATCACTAATTTTTTTATATTGTCTTGCCGTATTATTTTTTTAACAAATAAATCGGGTGAGATGGTGTTGCATTTAAGTGTGATATGAAACTCATTCGAGAAGAATTCTTGCATCAAAGTGGTAGTTATTGTTTTTACACCAAATTGACCAACATTTTGAAAGATGAACAATCCCTTTTGAACTACCACACGTTCGCTGTCCTTTGGGAAAACAACCATTAAGTAAAATGGTCTTGTGTCTATATCCGATGACTTCTTTTTATATTTGACTTTTTGCGTATTTCCATCAATAATATCAGACGAACTACCATATACGCCCGAATAAATTCTTGTGTAGAACATACGGAAGTCGTCAGTTTCAATAATATCTTCATTATATTCACATCTAAACGATTGTTGTTTATTATCATCTTTTACAAGACTCTCATAGGTCTTAAAAAATTGAACAAATATTTCTGATAAGTCCTGAAAATTGCACTCTGTTCCATCTTCTTTTTGCATGGCAAGAGGCATATTTAAATTAAAGATTTTTGTATTCCCTCTTGAATTGGTTTTTCGCAAATGGAAACTGCAAGCGGTCAAACTGAGATTAAACATCAAATGCCCCTCCTTGTTAGTTGTTACCATAATAATACCACAAAAATATTATATTGTCGAAACAAATCGAAACAGCGCATGAAAATTCACAAACATGTACTGCCTCCATTTGTGCTCCTGTATCACAACCACCCTGATCGGCTTGTTGTGATACTATTTTATGAATAACTACTACTGGGGCGGTCTATTTTTTGCTACGTCGTCCAAAACTCCACCGCCGCCTCATACTCCAACGGGGCAGCCCGCCCGTTTTGAACGTAGGCAATAGCGAATAAAATCTCCGCCATTGACCGATCCAGCAGGCGGAAGGAGAAGCCCCCGCAGTCCGCCAGACGCTCCAAAGTGTACCCCGTAAAGCCGCTTTCGTCGCAGGGCTCAGCGGCCTCCCCAGCCGCCAGCCTTCGGACGGCCTGCCGGATTTTCTCCTCATCGTTGGGATCGTAGGCCCCAATGGCGATACTGTACCCGCAGAGGGTCCCTGAGACAGCCTCTGTGTGCTCATCACTGCCTCCGAAGTGCAGGGGAGTGCCCAAAAGGCGTATACTGTAGGTGTGCCCAATCGCCAGCGTACTGGTGGGGACGCAGAGCAAATAGTTGGCGTCCGGCCGAAGCGCCTCCTCCTGTATAGTGCCATAGAAAAGGGAGTATACCGGACTGTAGGGGTTCTCCCGCAGGGAGAAGGAAACCCGCCGCCCCGTCTCATCCGTCACCGCGATAGCTCCGCAGGGAGTCGGCAGATAGTCCATAGAGCTGCCAGTCATATCCCTCCACCCCCTTTGTCGATCCGCTTCTCTCTGATCCCATATAAAATTCTATTATACCAACCGCCCTGCATATTATCAAGACAGGAGTGGCGTTTTGACACGACAAACGCATGAAAGTATTCTCTACAGAGGGGGCCAAGAAAGGATTTTTA
>CANPBB010000007.1 GCA_947572235.1 uncultured Clostridia bacterium | reverse complement strand
TGCGTCTCAACTCCGAGAGCGACGATTTCGAGCGCCCCTCCCACACTTGGGTGTTCGAGAACAAGGAGCTGGGCACCTATGTGGATTATGACCTGTTGGTTGAGACTTACACCACTGGCGTGACCCACAAGGATCTGTACGAGCTGCTGGGCCGCAGCAACCTTGAGGACTACGACTTCGAGTACTATGTTGATGGTATTGCCAGCACCAGCCTGACTGCCAATAACATCCTCAGCCGCACCAACAACGGTGCCGGTTTCAGCGACAACGGCGTGCTGACCCAGGTTTTCGTTGACCACGACTTCGACGAGGGCACCGGCCTGATCAAGATCACTTCCATCCGCACTTGGCTGGGCAAGGTGACCGCTTCCTACAATGAGAAGCGTGAGCAGGCTACTGTGGAGATCTACACCCACTATGATACAGAGACCAAAACCATGTCCAAGATCGTTGGTAAGACCGATGTTCCCAACGTGGTGGATCTGGAAGAGGATACTTATGTTCTGGTGAACATGTCCGGTAAGGATCACACAGGTACCAACCCCAACACCTATACAGCCAGCAAGTGGGATGTGGTCAAGGTTTCCGACGTGGAGATCATGACTGACTCCACCCTCACCGCTTTCAGCAAGGGCAGTGATGACGATTGGAACAGCGACATAAATGAAGCTCTGTTTGACAGCGTGACCACCGGCGGCAAGAAGTACGAGTCCACCGCCACCGCTGCCTACAGTGACGATGCTCTGGAGCTGTACAGTGATGACCGTCTGACCGGCAAGTCCTACAACATCTATCTGGATCAGTACGGCTACGCCATTGGTGTTGATCTGTACGCCGGCGAGGACAACTATGTCTTTATCACTGGCTTCGATATGAACACCAGCGCCATCTCCGCTAGCGAGGCTGATGCCGGCGCTATCTTTGTGGACGGTACCTTCCGCACCATTAAGGTCAACGTGAAGGACACCAACAAGAACATTGACAAGGCTGTTGATGCGACCAACAACCCCGACGGCACGGATTATTTCCAGAAGTGGAATACCACCAACTACAATAGTGTTGATCAGCGTGCCCGTGTCAACCGCTGGTTCACTTATACTGAGGTTGACGGCATCTACACCTTGACCCCCGCTGTCCGCATGATTACTACCCAGGCAGCCACCATGGTTGCTGCTGACGAGGTGATTAAGTGCAGCAACGTGGTGCTGGATCGTACCACTGGCCATGCCAGCGATACTGCCAACACTCACCCCGCTGTCGCAGGGAATGTCCGTGTCTACGGCAACGATGATTCTGTGTTCCTCGTAGCCGAGGTGGATGACACTGACGGTACTGCAAAGTCCATCAGCGGCATCGAGGGCGTCTACACTGGCGTCCAGAACGTGGAGATTGACCTTTTCACCGGCTCTGACGGTTTGCACACTGAAGTCGACGCCGCTGGTACCATTAAGGTTGATGGCGACGCCACCATCCTGTACGACAACACCTACACGGTGTTTGACAAGAACAACTACATCATCGCCTCCGTGGTTCTGGGTGAGACTAAGGGCTCCAGCGCCAACTATGTCTACACTCTGACCGCCGCTAAGGACGAGGAGATCCGGGATGGCAAGTACTACTGGACCTTCGACGCCGTTGTGGACGGCACCATCCAGACCTTGACTGTGGAGAGCAAGTTCTCCAACACCATCAAGGATCTGCGTCCCGGCCATATTCAGGAGATTAGCTACTCTGGCGATTATGTGGTGCGTATCAAGACTGTGGCTGACACCAAGATCTATTCCAATCCCTATAGCAGCCAGGGCGGCAACCGTGTGGATCCCGATGACCACGATGTCTACGATGTTGGTCACGTCTCCAATGGCGGTACTTGGGACTGCACCGACAGCAGCGACGACACCACCTACGCTACCGATTATAAGGTACGTATTGATGTTCAGGATCTGAAGATTGAGGGCCGTACTCTGTACTTGGCTAAGGGCGACGACTTCGGTCTGGTCATGGCCAGCACCAATACGCCCACTGTCCTGATCCAGAACGAGGGTGGCAAGAGAAACGTCAAGACCGAGTATTCCGACGTGAAGTCCGCCATCAACGCGATGGAGGATGCTAACGACGCCAACCCCGGCTTCGGCTTCAAGGGCCGTATCACTGCGGTTCTCGACGGTCAGGGTCGTGCCAAGTGGGTCGTCATTAAGAGCGACACCACCGTACCTGTCGCCAGCGGCGGCAATGCGGGCGCTTCCTCCAATGCAACCACGGTGTCTTTGAGCGGCACTACGGCGACCTTCAATGGTTTCTGCAACTTCGATCTGTACCAGCTCACTGAGAGCGGCGGCTGGACCTATCTGGATCGCTTCTCCACCACTTCGGGCGCACCTTACACCTGCACCGTGCCCGTTGTGACTGGTCGGACCTATCGGATCACTTGGGGCGGCTATAGCTTCACTGTTACTCCCTAAGTAACAGCGGAGAATAGGAAACCCGTTCCATAAAGAAAAAGAATCCCCCGGGCTTTTGCCCGGGGGATTCTTTTTACGTTTATATGCGCTCTGTCATTTTCCCGCGCGCTTAACCGCTTGATGCTCCACTAAAAAGCTGATCGGATCGATGCCCTCGTCACTTAATTGAACGATAGCGTCCTTGACTCCCATCATAGCTAAAAGGGACAGGCATGCGTGAACAGTTTCCTTGCGTGCACCTATATGCTCCAGTGTATGAATAAAATTGACGCAGCGGGCAAGCTGAATACTTGAAACATGCCCACTTTTTTTGTAAAAATCCACTGTAGATTTTATGATAGACCGTATATTACCGGATAATTCCCGATCAATCAAGGGGTCTTTACGGACCAATTCCTGTGCGGTTCTGAGCATCAAACTTAGCCTCTCACTTTTGCTCATCAAAGCATAGGACGTATACTGCGGACGGTTCGGGAGTGTCCGTTCATTATACAGCTTCGCGTTGATATACTGCTGGGAAAGGAAAGCATAGCGCCTCGCGTTGGGGGGCTGTCCGATTCCGTCCTCCTTCCATTTCGCCCAATCTGACCGGATTTGTTTCAGTTCTTCATAGATGCGCTCCTCCAATACCCGAATTGCCGCAGCAACGCTCCTTTTTGAAATGTTTATCAGCAAACGGCATGGAATCAGGATACCAAGCGATTTCTGATTCGCCCGAATGCGTATCTCCGGGAAGAAATCCTGCTCAGCATCGAACAGCACCGCCAGCTCTGTCTTTCCCAAGAGCATATAGCCTGTCTCATTGGGCCGCTCACCGTCTTTCAGCGCGTTTACTTCCACAAAGAGTATGCTGCCGCCGGGATTCAGAAACCCGCACAGGTTCAAAAACAAGGCAGTCCACTCGTCTGGATCCACCTCGTGGAGAAAGTTCATCATGACCACGCAGTCATAGGGGCCGTTGATATCCGCTATATTTGCATAGGCTGTAAATTTACCGTCTTTACAGGCCGGATCCTTATCAAAAATCTCGTAAGTCTCCAGAGGAAAGCCCGCCGCCTCTAAGCTGAGGCCCAAGCGGCCGCTTCCGCCGCCGCAATCCAGAATACGCCGGATTTTCTGCCCTTCCAACGCCTTTTTGAACATCCGGACCTGTTCATCCTCCGGGTCTACCGTACTGATCACCTTGGGATCGGTGAAGCACTCTGTGACAAACTCAACATACTGCCAGTGGGGAAGGGAGGAAAAGAAGCGGCGGACCCCCTCGCTGTCCTTGCCCAGCAGGGCGGTCAGTACCCCCTCATAGAGCTTGCTCCCCCTGGGAATGACAGAGCCGTTCTCCATATATACCACATTTTCAAACCGGAACTCGGGCAGCAGGAAGAGGCTGTGGGTCGCGATCCAGACCGTGGCATGGGGGAAAGCGTTCTTTAGGGTTCTTATAAACTCCAGCAGTGCCTGCGGGTGCAGATGGGTCTCCGGTTCATCTAAAATAACGACCTGCTCCCGGCTGTTCTCTCTTCTCAGCGCAAAAAAGATCGACATGTACAGCAGCAGCCGCTCTCCGGGCGAAAACCGCTCCATAGCCACATCTAATTTGGTTATTTTACCATCCGATTCCGAGACGTAAAACCTATGGGGCATTGCGGCAACTGTTACAGAGACATCGGGCCCATGAACTACGGGCAGCGGTTCCTCTGACGGTTGATCCACTGGCATAACCAGCATTTTTCCTGTGATAGGCAGGAAAAAAATATTGATCTTTTCCAGTATTTTGCTATTTGCTTTCTTGCGGCGCTGGCTGTGATAATCCAAGAGGCGAGCAAGAAAATCCGTGCTCTGCATCTCAATCTCTTTGAAAAAATCGTCAAAACGCACATCTGGCTGATCTAAAAACTCCAGCAGTTCATGCTCCGGCAGCTCCTCATACCCTTGAACTGGCCGGTCGGACAGTCCGGGGAAATAGCCATACAGCAGATCTACCTTATCGGCCATATCCTCTGACGAATACATCAATTTAAGGGCACGCAGGAATCTGGTCTTACCTGCGCCATTTTTCCCGATGACAATGTTTGTGTCAGAAAACCGAAATCCACTTGGAACGGTGATCCCCGCCTCAAGGAGCATGTCTGCAACGTTTAATTTCGATGGAAACATCTCGTTTATCGTCTTCATCGCCCATATCGCCTTTCCCAGTATGTCCCTTTATTTTACAATATATCCTATTATATTACAAGTCTATGGACATGCTATTCCTACATATTGGAATTAGAAGAATCCGCTCACCATCAGCTAAAATTCTTAAAAAGCAGCGGGTTATGGATAGTCACAATGGAATTGCCGCCAAAATCCATAGTCCGATAAAGCTGTATTGCTTTATCGCCTGTCCCTCCATGCGGGCCGCTGCTCCAAGCATGCCAAAATGAGGCGCATAAAAAGGGTACCTGAATCAGGCCGTCCACCACAGCAGCACACAGCCCTCAAAAAGGCCCGCCTCCAGCGCCGAGCCGATAGGCAGGCCATCTCTCAGTTCAATAGTAGTTCGGACAACTCATCACACCTTTATCCCTTGCAGTATCCTTTTTGCTATCCATCTTACTGCTTGACAACTAAACGTTTTTTATCAGACAAGAAGTATATGTCTACCCAATGTCTACCCAGCAGCGATACGCTGTAACTGTTGCAGCACAACGGTTTGCTGGATTAATGCGCTTCTGATTTTACGCAAAATCCAGTGAAATGTCTACCTAACTGTCTACCAGCCGTGATCTTTCTTATATAGAATTTGCTAAAAATAAATGCTTTGCGTTATCTCCTTTTGAAAAGATAAGGGGAGACAGGTTCTTCTTTTAGGAGACGATTCCGGCAACAAATCCATCAAATTTTTCCTAAAATGCAGAAAATGTCGAACTTTATCGCAAAATTCAAAAGGAGGAATGTCTACCATGAGAAACCTCAAAAAGGTTCTCGCGCTGGTGCTGGCTCTGGTCATGTCCCTGAGCTTAGTCACCATCGCAAACGCAACCGATTTCAGCGACGACGCTGATATCGATTACGAAGAGGCCGTAGACGTCATGAGCGCCATCGGCGTGATTGACGGCGTCGGCAACAACAAGTTTGACCCCGACGGCACCCTCACTCGTGAGCAGGCCGCCAAGCTCATCACCTACATGCTGATGGGCAGCAACGCCGACAAGTTAGGTGTTGAGTCCACTTCCTTCAAGGACGTGGCCGCCACCCGCTGGTCCGCCCCCGCCATCGAGTACTGCGCCACTTTGGGCATCATCGACGGCGCCGGCGACGGCAACTTCTACCCCGCCGGCAAGCTGACCGGCTACGCCTTCGCCAAGATGCTGCTCACCGCCATCGGCTATGACAGCAAGATCGAGGGCTTCACCGGTCCCAGCTGGACCATCAATGTGGCTTCCATGGGTCTCGAGGCCGGTCTGCACAATGGCATGGAGACCATGTTTGGCAGTGCTGAGCTGAGCCGGCAGGAGGCCGCTCAGATGGCCTTGAACTGCATCAAGGCTCCTCTGGTGGAGTACACCAAGGGCACCAGCGTGACCGTGGGCGGTCAGGAAGTCTCCATCGGCTCCGGCCAGTGGCAGTATGTGACCACCACCATCGCCCGCCAGCAGAACATCTCCAACCGCACTCTGACCAACGCCGGCATCAACGCCCAGAACACCGGCTTCACCGTCGAGTTCGGCGAGAAGTACTTCCCCAAGCTGCGCCTGATCTCCGAGAGTGACGAGTTCGAGCGTCCCTCCCACACCTGGGTGTATGAGAACAAGGAGCTGGGCACCTACGTCGATTACGAAATCCTTGTTGAGAAGTACACCACCGGCGTGAGCAACAAGGACCTGTATACCCTGCTGGGCCGCAGCAACCTGGAGAACTACCGCTTCGAGTACTTCGTGGACGGCATTCTGGTCTCCACCAACGCCAACACCATTCTGAGCCGTACCGATAACGACTACGGCGTCAGCGACAACGGCGTGCTGACCCAGGTCTTCGTGGACCATGACGCCGACAACGGCAACGGTATGATCCGCATCACCTCCATCCGCACCTGGTTGGCTCAGGTCTCCGTCGTCTACAACGAGAAGCGCGAGCAGGCCACCGCCACGGTTTACACCAACTACAACGATAGCACCAAGAAGACCATGACCATGCCCAAGGCCATCAACTTGGTTGACGTGCCCAACGTGGTGGATCTGACCACCGAGGACGCGTTTATCCTGGTGAACATGTCCGGTAAGGACCACGCGGGCGCTGCCCCCAACGCCTACACCGCCGGCAACTGGGATATCGTCAAGGTCTCCGATCCCGAGATCATGAGCGACTCCACCCTCACCGCCTTCAGCAAGGGCGACAAGAAGCAGTGGCTGAGCGATACTGTTAAGGGCTTGTTCGGCAGCGTAACCACCGGCGGCACCAAGTACGACGCCTCCGCCACCGCCGCCTACAGCGACGACGCGCTGGATCTGTACGCCCAGGATCGTCTGACCGGCAAGACCTACAACGTCTATCTGGATCAGTACGGCTACGCCATCGGCGTTGACCTGTACTCCGGCAATGACAACTACGTCTTCATCACCGGTTATGACACCCGCAGCAGCGCCGTTTCCGCCAGCAACGCCGACGCCGGCGCTATCTTCCTGGATGGCACCATGAAGACCATCAAGGTCAACGTGAAGGACACCAACAAGAACATCCTGAGAGCGCAGGGTAAGGACACCACCACCTTCGGCGACAAGTACTTCGTGGAGTGGAACAGCACCTTCTTCCCCACTGTTGAAGAGAAGGCTGTGGTCAACCGCTGGTTCACCTACGTTGAGATCGACGGCGTGTACACCCTGACCCCGGCTACCCGCATGACCACCACCGCTGCCAAGGGCATGACCGCCAAGAAGGATCTGGAGCTCAAGTGCAGCAACGTGGTTATTGATTCCACCCCCGCGAACAGCAACGACACCACCAGCGCACACCCCGGCGTGGTTCTCACCGGCAGAGCTACCACTGACTACGTCAACGGTAACGGCAGCCATACCTCTGTCCGTACCTACAGCAACGACAAGTCCGTGTTCCTGGTGGCCGAGGTGGGCAGTACCGACGCCAGCGAGCTGGTCATCACCGGCGTGGACGGTGTGTATACCGGCATCGATAACGTGGAGATCACCCTCCATGGCGATGCGGCTGCCACCCACTCCGACAAGCTGGTGATTGACAGCAAGAACACCGCTCTGTACGACAACACCTACACGGTGTACGACAAGAACAACTACATCATCGCCTCTGTTGTTCTGGGTACCGTGAAGGGCGGCAACGCCAACTATGTCTACACTCTGACCGCCGCCAAGAACGAGCGGATCGAGAACGGCAAGTACTACTGGGAGTTCGACGCGGTTGTGGACGGCGTGCAGAAGACCCTGACCGTTGAGACCAAGTTCGCCAACACCATCAGCGACCTGCGTCCTGGCCATATCCAGGAGGTCCGCTACAGCGGCGACTATGTGAGCAGGGTTGAAAACGTCGATAAGGACAAGTTCTACGACAATCCCTTCTCCAGCAACGGCGGTACTGTTATCGACACCTCCAAACATGAGATCTACGAGGTGGGCCACAAGGCCAACGGCAGTAGTCTGAGTACTGAGTGGAAGATCCTGAACAACGCCAACTCTGACAAGCACATCTGGGACTGCAACGTCGCCGATGGCGCTACCTACACGAATGGCGGCTACACGAACCGTCTGGATGTTACGGATCTGAAGCTGGAGGGCCGGACCCTGTACCTGAATAAGGGCGACGACTTCGGTCTGCGCATGGCCTCCAACAACGTGCCCACCGTCCTGATTCAGGATGAGCGCGGCAAGGAGGACACCATCACCGACTACTCCGACATCACGGCTGCGATGGCTGCGATGGTGGATCGCGACGGCAATCCCAGCAACGGCTTCGGCTTCAAGGGCCGTATCACTGCGGTTCTTGACAGCAAGGGCAGCGCGAAGTGGATCGTGATCGTCAGCGATACCATCGTACCTGTCTCCAGCGGCGGCTCGGTTGTTTCCCCGATTGCGCCTGTGACCTTCAATGGCGCAACCAACGACCTCACCTTCTCCGGTGTTGGCAGCTTTACGTTGGAGGTCATGGCTCCGAACGGCACATGGCAGTCCCTGGGCGGCTTCACCACCGGCGCCCTTGGTGTTGCCCGAATCCCCACCGTCAACGGTTCGAACTACCGTGTGACCTGCGGAAATAGAACTTGGATCTTCGCCGACGATGGCGCCAGCATCTATACGTTCTGATTTCTCGTAAGTTCGTAAGAACAAAAGAATCCCCCGGGCTTTTGCCCGGGGGATTCTTTTGTCCATCGTAAGATAAGCGCCGCCGCTTCAAATCGGTAATGACAGTGATGCCGGCACTGGCCATCAGCAGCCCCTGCCATTTTGCCTTTGGAACGGGAATTCCCGACAGCCAGCTTCAGTCATCTAATAAAATCAGCTGTTTACCGGATAAAAAGGGAAATTTTGGTCAATACTGATGGATGAAACGGGGTGAAGCAATGGAGAAAGGGCAGAACAGAGCAGAGCTTTTGGACTCTCTGGTGGATATTCGTTCAGTAAAAATCAATCCGGCTCAGCCTGTGGAAGAGCGCATGCGATCCTATATAGAGCAGATCAAAAACCCATATATGTTCAAAGTCGGCGGCACAATTGTCCGTGTTTCCTATGCCAATACCCAAATGACCATCAACGACAACTTTGTAAACCTGCTGTCCGGCATATAGGTTAGATGTGGAATAATTGGAAAATACTTTCTAATGGGGTTTTCATATTTCACTGGACTTTGGCATAGCGGTATGCTATTATCGAAGTGGGTAAAATCAAGCGAAACACCACCCTTGTGTTTTCTGATTATTTGGATGAAGGAATATCACAAAGGAGTGGTGGCTGATGCAGAAATTAACTTTAGACCGGCGCTGCAAAGCCGCCATCTACCTGAGATTATCCAGGGAAGATGGCGACTTTTCCTGTTCCAGCGAGAAACTGGAGAGCAACAGCATCTCTAATCAGAGATTGGTGATCATGGAATATCTCAAAACGTGTCCAGAAATCACATTTGTCAGAGAATACTGTGATGACGGCTATACGGGCGCCAACTTTGACCGGCCGGCCTTTCAGAAGATGATGGAGGCGGTCAAGCAGGGGGAGATAGACTGCATTGTTGTAAAAGACCTTTCCCGCTTTGGCCGGGAGTATATCGGCTCTGGGGCGTATATCCAAAAGCTGTTTCCCCTGCTGGGAGTCAGATTCATCGCGATCAACGACAACTATGACAATGCGCGGCCCGGAGCGGCAGACAACGAGCTGATCCTGCCGTTCAAGAACTTGATGAACGACTCCTATTGCCGGGATATTTCCGTCAAAGTCCGGAGCAATTTGGAGGCGAAGCGCCGAAACGGCCAGTTTGTGGGCAGCAAAGTTATCTACGGCTATATGAGATCCCCGGAAAACAAAAACCTGCTGATCATCGACCCGGAGGCCGCGGCTGTGGTACAGGACATATTTCGCTGGAAAATGGACGGACAGTCTCCGGCACAGATAGCGGAGCGACTCAATCGTAATCACATCCCGTCGCCCATCGAGTATAAGAAAAACAAGGGATCTAAGCAGCGAACCTGTTTTCAGACGAGGGAGGTAGCGCAGTGGAGCCCGGTGGCGATCTATCGCATCCTTAGAAACGAGATGTATACTGGCACTCTTGTTCAGGGAAAAACCACTTCTCCCAATCACAAGGTGAAGAAGACGGTGCAAAAGGCGCCGGATGAATGGTCAAGAACAGAACATGCCCACGAGGCAATTATAGCGCCTGCGCAGTTTGAATTGATCCAGAAACTCATGCTCGAAGACACAAGAAGCCCTGTAGGGGCAAATGGCGTACACATATTCTCCGGAAAAGTATTTTGCGCCGGCTGCGGCAGCTCTATGGTGCGGAAGGTCTCACGCTGCGGCGGCCGCGAATACACCTACTTTGTCTGCGGCGGAAACAAAGCGGACAAGCATCTTTGCTCCAGTCATATGATCCGGGAAAGCGCCGTGTATGACGCCGTATTGCTTGTCATACAGGCCCAAATCGCCGCTGCGATGGATCTGTCGCTTGCGCTGCGGCAGGTAGAAGACCTCGCATGGGAGAACCGGGAGCTGGAGAGAATCAAGTCTAAGCGGGCCTTTCAAGAGGAAATCGCGGAAAAAAACAGGCGTCTCAAAGCGGGAGCATATGATGACTTTAAAAATGGTTTCATCGACAAAGCGGATTATAAAACCTTTACCGAACAATTTGAGCGGCGGATCCGGGAGGCTGCGGAGGCGATCACGCAATTGGATCGGGAGCGCAGCAGTGTGATGGGCGGCTTGGCCAAGCAGCAGGGATGGCTGTCCAAGTTTATGCAGTACGAAAACATACAAGAACTCTCCAGAAACAGCGTGGTTGCATTGGTTGACCGCATCGAAATCCGCGAGGACAAGGATATTGATGTTCATCTCCTGCACAGCGACCATTTTGCCTCTATTGTTGCCTTTCTGAAAGAACAGGGGGCGGGAGCGGATGTAACGGTCCTCCCGGCCAAGAGGGAGGCGGTATAGTATGGCGCGCGTATCAAGAAAGCGTGCAGCGTCCTCCATGGAGGAGACGCCCTCCCATGTCTGGAGAGCTGCGCTCTATGTCAGATTATCTGTAGAGGACAACGGCAGGGATGCCGACTCTATAGAAAACCAAATCACCTTTCTGGAATCGTATGTTGCCGGATGCCCCCATCTGGCCAAGGCCGAGCTGTTTGCGGACAACGGCTATACCGGTACAAATTTCCACCGTCCCGCGTTTCATCGAATGATGGAGTCGGTCCAGTCTGGCAGGATCGACTGCATTGTGGTGAAAGACCTGTCCCGTTTAGGCCGAAACTATATTGAGACGTCGCAGTTTGTTGAAAAGATATGTCCGCTCTACGGGCTGCGGTTTATCGCAGTAAATGATGAATTTGATACGGAATCAGTCCGCAATGAGACGCAGTTGTCTATGGCCCTGTCCAATATTATAAACGACTATTACGCCAAGGACATCTCCCGCAAAGTGATCTCCGCGCTGCAAACAAAAATGGAGCGGGGAGGCTACATCGGGAACTACGCGCCTTACGGGTACCGCAAAGACACGAACAACAAAAATCATCTGGTCATTGACCCGGAGACCGCCCCAGTTATTCGCCAGATATTCCAGTGGCGCGCCGAGGGTGTCAGCTATATGGGGATCAATCGCCGGCTCAATGAAGCGGGTATCTTGTCACCGAGCCAATACCGGTTTGAACAGGGGATCAAGACCAATAACAACTGTAAGGAGCGCCCTATACTCTGGAACAGGCACGTGGTCACAGAAATCCTAAAGAGTGTCGTATATATCGGACACCTTGTCCAGAGGAGGGGAAGCCAGTGCCTCTATGCCGGCATCCCTTATCATATGACCGGAGAGGACGAATGGATCACCGCGGAAAATACCCACGAACCGATTATCAGTTTGGAACTATTTGAGGCAGTACAGAAAATCAACAAGGAGAGCACGGAACGCGCTAGGGCAAATTCGGGAAAATACACCCGTCTCCCAAAAGGAAAAAACGTCTTTGGGAGGAAGCTGACCTGTGCGGAGTGCGGGGCTGTCATGAAGCTCCATCGGTCTTTCAGCACCAAGCGGGATAAAGCGTATTTCACCTTCAAATGCCCAACCTATGCGGAGCACGGCGCAAAGGGATGCTTTGATATCAAAATGCGGAAGGCGGATCTGGACGCGGCGGTGTTTTCTTATATCAAGGCTCAGATGGCTGTATTTGTCGATGCAGCGCACCCCCTGCAAAGCCTGCCTGCCGTTGATGACAGACGCTTTGAACAGAGCCATGCCCAGTCAAAGCGCCGGTCTTTGCGGCAGAAGCTGGAAAATAAGAAGGTTATCCTGAGTGGTCTGTATGTGGATTATAAGGAGGGGCTGCTGTCCCGGCAGGATTACCTCTCCACCAGAGAAAGAATTGACACCGACATCCACGCGATAGAGGCCGATCTTGCCAAGCAGGAAACAGCGGACAGCAAAACGCGCGGCCTCCTGCTTGGCCAATCGAAGTGGCACGGCATGGTTCGGGAATTTCAAACCGCCGGTGAGCTGTCCCCAGAGATGGTGGATGCCTTTATTGAAACAATACGGCTGCATAAGGATGGCAGTTTAGAGATCAAACTGACTTATATGGATGAATTTTCCGCCCTTATGGATGCTTGCGAACAGGCCAGAGAGGGGAGCGCGTCATGAAACAGCAGGTGGCCATTTATCTGCGGCTTTCTCAGGAGGACCTTGACAAACGAACCAACCGGGCAAAGGATGAAAGCAACAGCATTTCTGCGCAGAGGCTTTTGATTACCCAACAGTTGAACTTGGACCCAACGCTGCATGACCTCCCCCGCTTAGAGTTTTGTGATGATGGATATACGGGCACTAACTTTGACCGTCCGGAGTTCTCCAGAATGATGGATCTGGTCAAGCGCGGGGAGATATCCTGCATTGTCGTCAAGGATCTGTCGCGGTTTGGCAGAGATTACTTGGAGGTCGGAGACTATCTGGAGCACATTTTCCCCTTCCTTGGCGTTCGCTTTCAGGCAATCAACGATCACTATGACAGCATAAAACACTCCGGGAAAACCATGGGGATAGACGTTGCGTTTAAGAATCTGATCTATGATTACTACTGCAAGGATCTCTCGAAAAAGGTCAAATCGGCTATGGGAATAAAACAGCGGGAGGCCCGCTATGTCAGCTGCGCCCCTTTTGGCTATCAGATCTGCCCAACCGCCAAACATCAGCTGGTGGTCGATCCAAAAACAGCCGTCATTGTCCGCCGCATTTTTCTGGATGTGATCGCCGGGAATTCCACCAGTCAGATCGCGAGGGAACTGAACCGCGAGGGAATCGCGACCCCGGCAGAATACAAGGGCCGCCGCCGTCAAACCAGTCCCATAATACCGCAATGGACACATTACATGGTCCTAAACATTATAGAAAATCTGAAATACACAGGGACGATGGTGAATCAAATGCGGGAAAGCTGTCACATCCGAGACGGGAACCAGCGGCGCCTCCCAAAGGAAGAGTGGTACCTTCGCGAAAATGCTCATGAGGCAATCGTTACTCTGGATGAATTTCATCAGGCTCAAGCAGCGATCAGCCGCAGGAAAAAAGCGATCCGTACACACCACGATCAGTCCGACCGGGTATACTTTTGCGGTCACTGCGGGCGGAAACTGGAAAAAGCAAACGGTCTGTCATTTTCCTGCCCCTCCCACCGCTACCATTCCCAAAGTCCATGCGAGGGGGTGCGGTGGCGAAAGGACGCCTTGGAGGACACAGTTTTTGAGGCACTGAAGATCCAAATCAAAATTGTTCAGATAGAAAGCGCCGATGGCAAGTCTGCCGCGCGAAGCAGAGGCGCCAATCTTCGGCGTCAACTTGCGGATCTGCAAGCGCAGTATGATGCCTGCGGCCGAGATAAACTTGAGCAATATGCGGCATACCGGGAGGGCCAAATAACGGATGAAATGTTTCTGTCCCGTCGCAACTGGTTGACACTACAGCAGAGTATCCTGAAAGAGCGGATGGAAGAATGCAAAAAGCAGTACGAGGCCAACAGGCAGGCAGCAGGAACGGCCGCTGAAAAACAGAAGTCGGTGGAGAGTATGGCGGATTTGACAGAGCAGCAGCTCCGAGAACATCTCTACGATGCCATCGAACGCGTACTGGTCTACGGCCCCGATGACATCGAGATTATCTGGAAGTTTCAAAATACTACAGCAACCGCATAGCATAGGCGTTCCAAGGCTGTCGCGGCACGGTTCAAAGCCCGTTTTTCGGTCCTTGCCCTAAAATAGCGCAATCCCCCCCTCCCATGCATTGCAAATTACAACGAGACGCCCTAACCCCGTAAAGCCCTGATTTTCAATGGTTCGCGGGGTGAAAAAATCTTTTGCACCTACTTGACACAATGGGACGACCTCGGGCGGGTGGTGATCCCCAAGGAGATCCGGCGCACCATGCGTATCCGCGAGGGCGACCCTCTGGAGATTTACACCAGCCGTGACGGCGAGGTGATCTTCAAAAAATACTCTCTCATGGGCGGTTTAGACGACTTCGCCGCCCAATTCTGCGAAACCCTCAGCAAGAGCACCGGCGCCCTCGCCGCCGTCACCGACCGGGACACGGTCATCGCCGTAGCCGGCGGCGGCAAGCGCGACCTCTTGGGCAAGCGTCTGAGCAGCGAGCTGGAGCAGATCATGGAGGACCGCAAGATCTACCAGCAGCAGCCCGGGGAGCGGTGCATCTTCGTCACCGACACCGGCGACAAGTACTGCGCCGCCGTAGCCGCCCCCATCATCTCCGAGGGCGACGCCTTGGGCCTAGTCCTCTTCGTCAGCGACGGCGACAGCAAGCCCACCGGAGAGACGGAGTACAAGCTGGCCCAGACCATCGCGGCCTTTTTGGGCAAGCATATGGAAAACTAAGCGCCTACGCGCTCATGTGAAATCTGCGGATTTCACGCGAAGGGGAATCCGCGGCCCTCTGCCGCGAAACCCTTGCGGGGCGAAGCAAAAAGAGAACGGGCTGTTTGCCCGTTCTCCTTTTGCCTATAGATAGACGATAGCCGATCTGTCTGCCCGTTAGCCCAGGAGCTGGAGGACACCCTGAGGCACCTGATTGGCTTGGGCCAGCATAGCCTGCGCGGACTGCACCAGGATGTTGTTCTTGGTGTAGCTCATCATCTCCTCAGCGATGTCGGTGTCGCGGATGGCGGACTCGGCATCCTGAATGTTCTCGGCCATGACGCTCAAGTTGTTGGCGGTGTGCTCCAGACGGTTCTGGTAGGCGCCTAAATCGCCGCGGACGCCGGAAACGGTGTTGATGGCGTCCTTGATCACGCTGATAGCGTCGGCGGCGCCGGTCTGATTGCTGATGTCGATGCCGTCAATCTTCAGCGCGGTGGTGTGCATATCGCCCACGGAGACCTCCAGGCGGTTGAACTGCTCGCTGGTGTCGCCGATCTGGAGGTTCAGCGCCTTACCGGTCTTGAGACCGTCCACCGCGTAGCCAAACTGCTTGGCGATCGCGTCCCGGGTGCTCAGATCAACCGCCTTGCCGCCGGCAGTGTTCTGATAGGTCTCCTGCTCGGTGAAGGTAACCTTGCCATTGCCCTGATACCCCACGGAGAACATCGCGTTGTTGTCCTCGTTGACGGTATCGGTGAGCTTATTCAGCGCGTTGTCAAGGAAGTTGACCTCGTCGCCGTTCCACTTGGTCATGTCCACCAAGACCTGGTCCGCGCCGCTGGCCTTAGCCGTGCTGTCCTTGCCCACAGCGAAGATATAGGTCTTGTCGCCCACCTTGAGCGCGGAGCCGTCCTTGATCTCCTTGATCTCCATATAGGTGCTGGCCAGACGGTTGCTGCCCGGATCAGCGCCCTGCTGGATGACCTCGGTGGAGGCGTTGTAGTCGGCAGTCTCACCGGGAGCATCCGTGGCAGCGGCCACAGCGGGAGCGTTGGCCGCAAAAGCGGCAGGCGCAGCAGCGGGATCGGGACTGTCATTGCTGCCCTGGGCAGCCGTCAGGCTGATAGCGCCCTTCAGTTCGGTCTCGGTCTTGGCGCCCGCGGTCTTTTCCGTTAGAGTAATCTTGACCTTGCCGTCAGTCTCGGTCGCGGCGATGTTATAGTCGGTGAGGGTGAGCTTGCCCAGTTCCTCAGCCACCTTATCGCCGGTAAGCATCTCATCGGTGACGGTCAAGGTCTTGTCGCCCACATTGATGATATCGCCATCCTTCAGCTTCTTGGGATCCAGCGTAGCCTCAGCCTTGCCCTGCTTGGCCTGGGCGGCAGTGCTGCCGTCAGTGAAAGCGGGAGTAGCGGTGCTCTTGTCGGCATCCACGTTGCTGTTAGTGGATGCTACACTAACAGCCCCAAAATCGGCGGTCTTCAGACCAAGCGCCTTATTGGCCTCGGTGCTCGTCAATGTCACCTTGGAGCCGTCAAAAGCAGCAGTATAGCCGGTGGGCTGGTTGCCATCAACCGACCAAGCGGTGCCATCCGTAGTCTTGAAGGTAACCGTAAACCCATTCTTCCCATCTGCACCGGCAGCGGTAATGGTGACGGTATCATTATTGGCAGGTGTTACAGCCCCATTGCTGCTGTCCTTCAGAGCAACCGTAATTTCCAGCTTAGCGGTAGCATCCGTTGTAGCGGCATTGCCAACCTCAGCGGTGACAGTCCCCAGAGCGCCGGCAGCGGGCTTATTCCCCCCGTCCGGAGCCTCCTCCACGGAGCTGGTGACAGCCTCCTCAATGGCGGCGGTGAAGGTCTCCTCGGTGGCAGCCGCGCCGTCGATCTGCAGAACACCGTTCTTGAGGTTGCCGTCATCATCGACAGCGGTAAACTTCAGGCTGGTGCCATCGGCCTCCACCTTGAACTTGTTGCCGCCGATGGTAACGCCGTCGCTCAGCTGGGCGGCGATGCCGGCCACGATTTCCTCATCGGTGGTAGCCTCGGTGCGGGTAAAGGTGAAGGGATCATTCTCCGTGCCGGTGCCGGTAAACTGAATGGCAGCGGCGGCGGCAGCGCCATTGGCGGGAGCGGGATTGATCTGGAAGTGCTTGCCGCCGACCACGATGTTCTGAACATTCTTGGCGTCAAACTTCAGGTCCACCGCAGCGGTAGCGGGCTGATCGGCAGCGCCGATGTCGGCCTCCTTCACCTCCGGCGTCACATCCACCGGATCCGGATCAGCGCCGCCGGCCGCGCCGCCGCCGGTCACGCCCTTGATCACCACGGACATAGCGCCGTTGACCACCTCATCGGCGGTGTTAGGCGCGGCAACCTGCGTAAAGGTAATCTGGTTGCCGGCCGTTCCGGCCTCCATCTTAAACGCCTGCGCGGTGCCGTCGGTGCTCTTGAACGTGACATCGCCCTCGCTGGCGCCGCCATCACCGTACTTAGTAAGGAAAGCCTTGACAACATTGTCGGCTGTGACCGTATCGCCCTTATTCGCCGCCGTACCATCGGCAGCAATAATATCAGCCTCTGTAACGGTAAACTCGGTGTCGCCCACCTTCAGGGAGACGGTCTTGGTAGCGTCCCCGGTAAGGGTGTATACGCTGTTGCCGAAGTCCACATTGAACTTGGTCGCCTGCTGGGGCAGGCTCTCGCTGTGGACGATGGTGCCGCTGCCCACCACGGCGTTGGCGTTGTCGGCGACCTGCTCGGCGATCTTAGCGGAACTCCAGTCGGTGGTGACGGCGTTCTTGTCCAGGTTGCCGTTGAGCAGCTTGATGCCGTTGAAGTTGGCGCTGTCAGCAATGCGGTTGATTTCCTCCCGCAGCTGGTTGACCTCCTTCTGGAGGGCGGCCCGGTCAGTCTCGTTGTCATAGGTGCCGTTGGCGGACTGGGTGGCCAGATAGCTCATGCGGTTGAGCATATCCTGGATCTCCTGCATGGCGCCCTCAGCGGTCTTGACCAGAGAGATACCGTCCTTCACGTTCTTCTGCGCCGCGTTCAGGCCGGTGATCTGGGCACGCATTTTCTCCGAAATGGCCAGCCCGGCGGCGTCGTCGCCGGCCCGATTGATCTTATAGCCGGAGCTGAGCTTCTCCAGGTTCTTGGCCACCGCGGAGGTATTGGTGTTGTAATTGCGGTAGGCGCTCATCGCCATAATATTGTGCTGGATTCTCATAGTCGCATCTCCTTATCAAAACTTGCGGCTGCGATCCTTGCGGCCGCCCTGTAGGTTGCGCCTCCGGCTGCGCTGGCCAAGCCCAGCCTTTCAGCGCGGTTGTGTCTATTTCCAGCGGCCCGCGCGAGCCGCCCGAAATCTTGAAAGCCGCAGGGGACTTACAGCCTAACGCAGCACCCTTGTGCGGTGGTAATTGGGTCCCTTGGCCGGCTCCTGCCGCCGCATTCTGCGGATGCACGCGGGGGCCTCCCCCATAGATTCCTGCACTTTAGCACGACGAATATCCATATATTTCGGCGCTTCTATGGCAATACGGAACACATCGCCGGTTTTCAGTACCTGCACCACCACATCGTCCCCGATGGTCACATAATCACCCTCCCGGACAGTCAAAGCCAGCATAAACGCCCTCCTTTTCACGCATTCGCCGTCGATTCCTGTTACAGGAAGTATACTTCCTGTAACAAAATGTCGAGGTTGAAATTTTTTTGTAAAACCTCTTATTTCTCCCACTTCCTTGCCGATAATGTTAGTGAACAGAACCCTGATTTCTTGTTACAGGTTGTATACAACCTGTAACAAGCCCCAAAAAGCGCAAAAACCGGATTCAACTTCCTCCATAAAGTTGAATCCGGTTTATTTTTCTTGTTTTTCGAAACTTTTACAGCTGTTACAAAAATGGAAAATCCAGCTCTCCCGCCCCGGGCCCCATCTTCCCGTCCCCGTGCGGGATTTTTCGATTTTCAGAGGAAAACATGGTATATGATCGAGATTTCAAGGCCGTTTTTCCCATTTTGAGGGGCCGCCGTCCCCCGCCCCTGCGGCGGGCCGCGTCACCCCTCTGCGGCCACCTCCTTGGCCCGCCGCAGGAAGGTCTGATAGGACATCCCCAGCTCCTCCGCCGCCTGCCGGGAGGAGATGCTCCCCTTCCGCCACAGCTCGGCGAAGTAGTCGAACTCCTCCGGCAGCAGCATCCGGTCCGGGCCGAAGCGGACCCCCCGAGCCAGCGCGGCGGCGATCCCCTCAGCCTGCCGCTGCCGGATATTCTCCCGCTCCGTCTGGGCCACATAGCTGAGCAGCTGCAATACGATGTCCGCGATCAAGGTCCCGGTGAGGTCCCGCCCCTGCCGCGTGTCCAAAAGGGGCATGTCCAGCACCACAATGGCGATCCGCCGCCGCTTGGTCAGCGTTCCCCACTGCTCCAGGATCTCCGTATAGTTGCGCCCCAGCCGGTCAATGCTCTTGATCACCAGCACATCCCCGGCGTGCATCTGCCGCAGCATAGCCCGGTAGCGGGGCCGCTTAAAGTCCTTGCCGGACTGCTTCTCGATAACAATATACTCCTCCTCCACGCCGAACTCCCGCATGGCGATCAGCTGGCGCTCCTCGTTCTGCTCCTGCGCGGACACCCGCACATAGCCGTACATCCTCTCCTTCGACATGGCAAAACTCCCTTGTTCTGGAGCCCGCGCCCCCAGCAGGGCCAGGCCTTCCATATGCCTTGCCCTATTTTACCTTAATTTTGCCACTTTTACCCGCATTTTCTAAAAAATTCCGCGAAAAAATAGAGGACACGGGAAAATTCCCATGTCCTGCCACGTCAAAATCCCTCTCAGGGACCTCCTCCCCCGTCCTCAAAGCCCCATCCGTCCCGTCACCGGGTCCCGAAAAATAGCCAGCCTTGGCGGGTGATAGGTGCAGTAGACAAAGAGGAAGGCCACCGTCCACAGCCCGAACAGCCCCGCCACCTGCCAGCCCGCGCCGCTGAACCGTCCCCGCTCCAGCAGCCGGCAGCTGAGGATCTGGGAGACGGCGGCGCAGAGGTAAAACAGGAGAACATCCCCCGTCAGGCACCCGCGCCCCCACACGCCGGTGTAGGTGTAGTAGAGCACCGGCATCAGCGCCACGCCGCCCATCACCGCCAAAAACTTCACCGCCAAAAAATTGCGGTACCGCTGTGTAAAGACCACCATCTCCACCAGCGCCGTCAAAAATAGGGGCAAAAACAGAATCTTCATGTGCTCCCACACCGACTCATTGACGGCGGAGAAGGCGCCCGCCGCCGGATTCTCCCCGCTCCACCGATAGACAAAGTGCAGCAGCGGCCCCAGCGCCCCTGTGATCAAAAACCCCGCCAGCTCCCACCGGCGCAGCCGCCGCGCCAGCAATCTTGACATAGCCGTCCCCCCTTCTCTGATTGACATCAGGGAAGTATATGCCAGCAGCCGGACCTTCTATACAGCGCAAAGCGCCATGGCGGAACTTTTTTCCCTCCGCCATAGCGCTTTTTTATTACCCTTGATAGGTCAGCACCGCAATCTGTTTGGGCATATCCGGCGCCAGCGTCAGGGTGTTGCTCCCATACCGGCGCACCAGATCCGGCGAAAACTGGGCCAGAAAGGTCTCCACCGGCTCTAAAACCTCATAGCCCCGCTCCCCGTCCCGGTAGTGCATGGGCACCGTCACCCGGGGACGGATCTGCTCCATCACCGCCTTGGCCTGCCTGTGGTCCACGGTATATGTCCCCCCCACCGGCAGCAGCAGCACATCGCAGGGGGTGAGCGCCGCCAGCTGCTCCGTAGTGAGCCTGTGGCCCAAGTCGCCCAGATGGACCACCGTAACCCCCTCCGCCGTCAGGCGGTGGACGGTGTTGATCCCCCGCAGGGCGCCCCCCTCCCCGTCGTGGAAGGTGGAGACCCGCTCACAGCCAAAGGGTACCGTCCCACCTAAGACATGCAGCTCATCGGTGTAACAGTGATCCCGGTGTCCGTGGCTGCACAGAACCGCGTCCACCGTGTCCCCGGCAATATCGGGCAGGCCCGTGACCTCCTTATAGGGGTCCAACATCAGCCGAAAGCCGCCCACCTGTAGCACAAAGCAGGAATGCCCCCGCCAAATCAGCTCCATACGCTCCTCCTATTCATTCCGCCCTATTGCATAAGCTCCTTACACCTCTGTTCCAGCGCCCGGATGGCCTCCGCCCCCTCGTGGACACGGAAGATCAGCTCCACCCGCTCACAGCCCTGGGCCGGCAGCCGGTGGAGATCCCCCCGCTCCTCGTGGTAGCCCCGGCCATAGACCGCGGAGTTGGAGGGCTCCAACCCGATCACATAGTCCCCGCTGGCGGTGGACTTCCACTCCATGAAATAGGGCAGCTGCCGCCGGTTGAAGCACAGCTCAAAGGCGATCTCTCTCTCATCGTCCACCACGGCGGCGAAGGTCTCCCCGTTCCCGCCGGCCCGCAGCTGGTGGAGGAACACATACTCCGGCTCGTTGTCCCGGGGCGCGTCCATCACAGCCCAGCCCTCCTGGTGCCCGGCGGACACCTCCTCCCGGGGTGTCACCTTCTCCGTGGGCAAAATCAGCCTGACCCCCTCCCGAAGGAAGGGGAAGCCCATATTGCAATGGTACATCAGCATCATGGGCTCCTCACGAAACCCCTCGTTGACCACCTCATCCACCAGACGGATCTCACTCTCCCCGTACCGGGAGGTAATGCTGCGCCGGAGCAGCAGATTCTCCCCAAACAGCTCCGCCTCCCGCATCTCGCCGCTGACGGAGAGCACATAGTCCTCCCCCTGCCAGCCGGCATCGGCACACAGGTGCTCCGCCGGCGTGGTGCGCAGACGGCCGTGCATGGGGTACTCCTTCCCGTCCGCCCCGGTGTAGGGCGCACAGATATTCTCCAGCCCGCAGGTGAAGAACAGCCCCCCCATAATGCTCCGCTGGGCCTCGGCCCCGTGGGTGTCAAAGGGGTTGCGCCCATTGAGGCCCGGTTTGGAGAGAAAGTTGATGGTCAGTCCCCTGTAGCTCAGCTCACAGATATCCAGACACTTGTCCGCCATCACCGTGTAGCGCAGGGGGCCGTTTTTCACCTCCACGGCCTCCATCCCCCGGCTGCGCCCCTCACCGAAGGTCAGCCGGCGGACATAGGCCACCTGCTGCATACTGCCCACGTGGCGCAATAATTCCTCTCTCTTCATCGTCATCACTCCAGATTGGCATGGTACTGCCACAGCGCCTTCATATCCAGCTCTCTCCGCTCAATGATCATCTTGGCCACAATGTCCCCCAGCAGCAGCAGCGTCTGCTCAAAGAGGGATGTCATAGGCTGACGGGAGTCGATCTCATCCTCCAAATAGTACTTGGTCCGCACCGGAATGCGCACCATAAAAGCGGCGATGTCCTTCAAATCGCTGTTGGGATTGGATCCGATGTGGACCACCTTGGCCCCGATTTTGTGGGCTTTCTGGGCAATCCCCGCGGGGAACAGCGTGGTACCGCTGCCGCTGCCCACGATCAGAAGGTCCTCGGCGGTGATCGCCGGCTCGGTGATCTCCCCCACAAAGTGGGTGTCGATCCCCAGATGGGCCCACCGCTTGGCGATGGCCTGAAGGGACAGCAGCACCCGTCCCACGCCCACAAAAAACACCTTCCTAGCGGAGAGCACCGCCTCCAAAAGCTGCTCCACCTGCTCGCTGTCGATGCTCTCCAGCGAGGTACGCAGCTCCGAGAGCACCAGCTCCCGCCCCTCTGCAAAGCTCATATTCTTACCCATTGTCTGTCCTCCTCTATTTTCCGCCGTGTCAAGCGTTATCCAAGCAGCGCCGAGCGGTATTCTCTCAGGTCCTTGGCGCTCTCCATCAGGTTTGTCCTGTCAATACAGGTGCTCCCGGCCACAAAGATGTCCACGTCATTTAGATAGTCCCGCATATTCTCCTTGGAGATCCGCCCGTCAATCTCCACCAGCGTAGGCAGTCCCCGCTCCCGGATCATACCCGCCAGCTCCCGGACCTTCCGCCCGCCGTAGGGCACCTGTCCCTCGGCTCTGCTGCTGGCGTAGCCGGGATTGATGAGCATCAGCAGCACCGTGTCACACTTCTCCAGCACGTAGTCCAAGGTACTCAGAGGGGTAGCGGGCTTCAGCGCCACCCCGGCCCGGACCCCGGCGGCGTGGAGCATATTGAGCCGGTTGTCCATATGGGGCTCCATCTCGCCATGGAACACGATCTGATCCACGCCGATATCTAAAAGCTCCGAGATAAAGTAGTCGTGCTCGGTGGCCATTAGGTGAACATCAAAGACCAGACCAGACACCTTCCGAAGCGCCCGCACCGCGTCCAGCCCCAAGGGCATACTGGGGCTGAAGTGGCCGTCCAGAATGTCCACATGGAGCATTTCAATCCCCGCGGCCTCCAAATCCCGCACCGACTCCCCCAGCCGGCACATATCGCAGCAGGAGATGAGGGAGGGAGAGAGGATACATTTTTCTTTCCACACCATATATATTTTCTCCTTTATAGGTAGTCAGGAGGTATTATAACAGAACCGCAAAGAAAATGCCACGAAAATTTTACAATCCCGCCGCGGAACGGGGGGACAGGGTGCCCCCAAGCGACTGGTCTTGGGGACAACCCCCCCAGGCCCAGCAGAGCTTGGCATACTGCCAATGTTGGTATCATGAACATTATAGGGCGTGACGACTCCGGCGCGCCGTCTCCCGTCTGCCGGGACGGTCCGGCAAACCGCTTGTAGGGGCAGATATCATCCACCCACTCCACACGCCCATCGAAATCAAGCCCTCCTACACCCTCTTCTGCCGCAAATTCCCCCCATAGGCCCCATCGTCGCAGGTCCCCGCAAACACATACCCCTGCTCCTCATAATAGCGATTCAGCGGCCCATTATTCACCGCGCAGTCCAAGCGCAAATACACCTTCCCCCGCCGCCGCGCCAGCTCCTCACACCGCCGCAGCATCTCCCGCCCCGCGCCGGGCGCGGCCAGATCGGTGGCCAGATGGTGCACGTAGAAGGCCGGCGGTGTACAGTCCGGCCACCGGGGATCACTCTCATAGAGGGCGGCCCCCGCCGCTAAAATCCCATCACTCTCCCGGCGGAGGATGTAGAACTCCCCCCGCCTTGTCAGCGCCTCATAGTGGGCCTCCGGATACACCTTCCAGTAGTCGGTGGTGTTCCACTGCTGGATCCCCTTCTCATCCATCCAAGCGATCCGGGCGCTGATCAGCTCATAGAACCGGGGCAGGTCGGCAAGCGTGCCTTGGGCGAAGGTATACATGGACAATTTCCTCCTGCGTATCAATACTTTGTCCCTATTATAGCACACCGGCAGCCGCTGGGACAAGCCCCTTGCCGCCGCCCCGCCCTGCCGGAAAAAAATCGGCCTTTACGGATGGGAATTTTTCATGTAGAATAGGGGAGAAACAAAGGGAAGGAGCGGCCTATGCGTATCCACCTCTCGGAAGAAGAAAATATCGTCCTCTCCGCCGCTGCGGTGCGGCGGCTTGTGGCCTCGGGCAGCTCCGACGCCGCCATGCTCTACCTGACGCTGCTCCTCCACCACGGCAGCCTCTCCCCGGAGAAGCTCAGCGGGGAGCTGCGCTGGTCTGAGGAGCGCCTGCGCCAGGCGGAGAGCGCCCTCCTCGCCAGCGGCCTGGTGAACAGCCGCCGTCCGGCGGTGCCGGAGAGCGGAGGGGAGGAGCGGCCGGACTACACCCGGGAGGACGTAGGCCGCCAGCTGGAGAGCGACCAGCGCTTTGCCCAGCTCACCGGCAACGTGGAGCAGCTTTTGGGAAAGAAGCTCTCCACGCCGGATCTGAACATCCTGCTGGGCCTCTACGACTATGTCGGTCTCCCCTGCGACGTGATCTTTCTGTTGGTGAGCCACTGTACCCAGCGTCTCCAGGAGCGGTACGGAGAGGGCCGCCGCCCCACCCTCCGCCAGATCGAGCAGGAGGGCTACACTTGGGCCCGGATGGGCCTGATGGACATGGAGAGCGCCAACAGCTACCTGATGAAGTACGCCCAGAAACGGACAGTGACCGCCCGCTACATGCAGGTGATGGGCCTGAGCCAGCGTCCCCCCTCCCCCACGGAGGAGGCCTACCTGCTCCGGTGGGCGGAGATGGGCTTCCCGGCGGAGTCGGTGGAGCTGGCCTACGACAAGACGGTGCTCAAGTGCCGGGAGCTCCGGTGGGGCTATATGAACAAGATCCTTCTGAGCTGGCACGAAAAGGGCCTCCACACCCGGGAGGAGATCGCCGCCGGGGACAGCCTCCGGCCCAGAGTCCCCGCCCCGACGGAGACAAAACGGCGCTCCGGAGAGAATCAGGAGCGGATGAAGAAATACTTGGAGGAGAGCCGGAAATAACGGCCCTCCTCCGGAAAGAGGAGGCGCGGCCATGTCGGCGGACAGCAGAATTCTTACACAGGCGGCCCGCAGGCTGCGGGAGGAGGCGGAGGCGCGGCGCCAGCGGTTTTACCGGCACCGCTTGGAGATCTACAGGGCCCTGCCCCGGACGGAGGAGATCGACCGGCTGCTGCGGACCACCGCGGGCCGGATCGTGGCGGAGGCCTTCCGGGCGGGAGGGGACCCGGGCAAGGCCATCGCCGCGCTGCGGGAGGAGAACCTCTCCCTCCAGCGGGAGCGCGCGGAGCTGCTGCGCGCCGCAGGACTGCCTGCCGACGCCCTGGAGGAGCGCCCCGCCTGTCCCCTCTGCGGCGACGAGCTGTATGTGGAGGGTGCCCCCTGCCGCTGCCTTATGGAGAGGTATGCCGCGGAGCAGAACCGGGAGCTGAGCCGGATGCTGGATCTCCAGGGCCAGAGCTTTGACACCTTCTCCTTCCAGTGGTACGACGAGGCCTACTGGGAGACGGAGGGGAGCAGCCCCCGGGAGAACATGGAGATCATCTACGAGCTCTGCGCCAACTACGCCCACAACTTCCAAGCCCGCAGCGCCAGCCTGCTGATGACCGGCGCGCCGGGCTTGGGAAAGACCTTCTTATCCGCCTGCATCGCCCGGGAGGTCAGCGCCAAGGGCTTCTCCGTGGTCTACGACACCGCCGCCCACGTCTTCGCCCAGTTTGAGCGCAGCAAGTTCAGCCGTGAGGACGAGGCCGCCGAGGCGGACGTCCGCCGCTGCATGAACTGCGACCTTCTCATCGTGGACGATTTGGGCTCCGAGCTGGCCACCGCCTTCGTGACCAGCGCGCTGTACCAGATGGTCAACACCCGCCTGATCACCGGAGGAAAGACCATCCTCAGCACCAACCTGCCCTTGGAGGAGCTGGGCCGCCGCTACAGCCCCGCCATCCTCTCCCGCTTAGAAGGCGAGTATCAGGTGCTGACCTTCTTCGGAGAGGACATCCGCAAACAAAAGCGCAGGTAGCCCATGTTCGGCGGTTTTTTCCACAGAATGGACTTTTCCCTTGCGCTGCGGGGAGGCGTGCGGTATAATGGGAATATGGATACAGAAAAAGAGGGAACAAGGGGTTGACAGCGATCATGGACGGCGCTATTAAGCAAGCATAGCCATGGCTATGCTTGCTTTGTCGTGCCCTGAAACCGTTATACGGCCATACGGCGCTCTTCCGCTTTGAGGGCGGGGGAGCGCCTTTTTGTGCGTAAAAAGAGATAGTGAGAGGAGAAAACCAGATGGAAAAGAAGCTTTTGTCCCTTGCGCTGGCCGTGGCGCTCTGCCTGAGCCTTGCCGTCCCCGCCTTCGCGGCGGAATCAACGTGGAAGCTGGAGGTGCCCGGCAAGTCCGACGCTGAGATATTCTTGGGCACAAGAACCTTTACCCTCCGCGATTGGGCCGCCTCTGATTCCTATGCAGATGAGGACTATGGTGTGATTTGGAGTACCTATAGCAAAGCGGCCAGCCGCCAGCGGACGGCGGAAAATGTGTATGCGCTGTCCAAGGGCAACGAGGTGGTATTCACCAAGGGCGGAGAGAGCTTCTCCCGCCTCAACATAGAGGCGTGGTCGGACCCGGACGGGGACGGCGTGTATGACCAGCGGATCGCGGCAGGCGATGCGTATGAATCATCCCAGCAATACATGGAAAACCCGGGATCTGTCGACAATCATGGGCCGATTCTGCCCATCACCGGTGATCCTGTGCGCTGCGCCAATGAGACGACCACGCTCGCCTTTTACATGATGGACCTCGAAATTTTCGGCCAATATGGGGTTGCTCCCAGCGAGTACGGAGTCTATGAGTTGGACTTTATGAGCTGCGGCTACCTTCCGGTAACGGAGCTGAAGATGCGCCCGGACTTCCTGCTGGAGCTGTTTGGGCCCAATACCGTCGTAAAGATTACGACGCCCGATGAGGACTGGAGCTGCACCATCCTTGTGGAGAGCAAGCCCACCCAGCCCGCCCAGCCCGCCGGAGTGACCGCCGCGCCCACCAACGACAAGCTGACGGTAAACGGTGCCGCCGCCAACCCCACCGTGTACAAGATCAACGGCAGCAACTATTTCAAGCTCCGCGACTTAGGCAAGGCCCTCCATTTCTACGTGGGCTGGAACAAGGAGCAGGGAATGCTGATTGAGACGGACAAGCCCTACAGCGAGTAAAACCGGCGCCGGAAGACAGCGCATCCCCCAACCCTTCAAAAACAGCGGAGGGACAGGCAAACGCCTGTCCCTCTGTTTTCAATCCCTCAGCACAGCTTCGCCCCCGCCGGGATCGCGTCGTCAATCATAATCAGGTGCAGGCTCTCCTCCCCCTTCTCGGTGTGGACGGCGGAGATAATCATCCCATTGCTCTCCAGCCCCATCATCTTCCGCGGCGGCAGATTCACGATAGCCACCAGCGTCCTGCCCACAAGGTCCTCCGGCTCATACCACTGGTGGATGCCGGATAGGATCTGCCGGTCCACGCCGGTGCCGTCGTCCAGGGTGAACCGCAGCAGCTTGGCGCTCTTCTTCACCGCCTCGCAGGCCTTCACCTTCACCGCCCGGAAGTCAGACTTGCAGAAGGTCTCAAAGTCCACCTTCTCCTCCGTCTGAGGCTCGATCTCGATATCCGGCAGAGCGGCCCTTTTGGCCTCCGCCTCCGCGGCCTCCAGCTTCTCCAGCGCCGCCTCCATGTCGATACGGGGGAACAGATTCTCCCCCTTGGTGACGCTCACCTCCGCGTCCAGCGCCGCCCACATCTTGGCGCTGGGCCAGGTCCGGCAGTTCTCCCCCGCGCCGATCTGATCAAAGAGCTTGTCCATGCTCCCGGGCATAAAAGGCGTCAGCAGGATGCCGCAGACCCGCGTGGCCTCCAGCAGGTGATAGAGGACGCTGGCCAGCCGGGCCCCGTTGGCCTCCATGTCCTTGGCCAGAGCCCAGGGCATATTCTCATCAATATACTTGTTGGAGCGCTGGATAACCTTAAAGACCTCCTCCAGCGCCTTGTGGGGGGCATAGTGCTCCATCGCCTCCTCGTACTGATCCCGGAGGCCCAGCACCATAGACACCAGCTCGTCATCCTTCTCCTTCTCATAGCGCCGCGCCGCGGGGAGGGTGCCGCCAAAATACTTCCCCGCCATGGCGGTGGTGCGGCTGACCAAATTCCCCAGATCGTTGGCCAAATCCGTGTTGATGGTCTGGATCAAAAGCTCGTTGGAGAAGTTGCCGTCGGACCCGAAGGGGAAGGTGCGCAGAAGGAAGAAGCGCAGGGCGTCCACACCGAACTGTTCCGCCAGAATATAGGGATCCACCACATTGCCCTTGGACTTGGACATCTTGCCCCCGTCCAGCAGCAGCCAGCCGTGTCCAAAGACCTTCTTGGGCAGAGGCTCGCCTAAGCTCATGAGCATGGCGGGCCAGATGATGGAGTGGAAGCGGACAATCTCCTTGCCCACAATATTCACCCCGGGCCACCAGCCCTTGCCGTAGTCGTCATACCTGTCGTTTTCATACCCCAGGGCGGTGATATAGTTGGAGAGGGCGTCAATCCACACATAGACCACGTGCTTAGGGTCAAAGTCCACCGGCACGCCCCAGGTGAAGGAGGTGCGGGAGACGCACAGGTCCTCCAGACCGGGCTTAATGAAGTTGTTCACCATCTCATTCACCCGGCTCCGGGGCTGTAGGAAATCGGTGTTTTCCAGAAGGTCCTGAATCCTGTCGGCATACTTGGAGAGCCGGAAGAAGTAGGCCTCCTCCTCCGCGTCAGCAACCGGCCGCCCGCAGTCGGGACAGCAGCCGTCCTTCAGCTGGCTCTCCGTCCAAAAGCTCTCGCAGGGCTTGCAGTATTTGCCCTTATACGTGCCCTTGTAGATGTCGCCCTTGTCGTAAAGCTTCTTAAAAATCCTCTGGATGGCGGAGACGTGGTAGTCGTCGGTGGTGCGGATGAAGCGGTCGTTGGAGATGTTCATCAGCTTCCACAGATCCAGAACGCCCCCCGGCCCCTCCACGATCTTATCCACGTACTCCTTGGGGGAGACGCCGGCCTCCTTGGCCTTGTCCTCGATCTTCTGGCCGTGCTCGTCGGTGCCGGTGAGGAACATGACCTCCTCCCCCCTCAGCCGGTGGTACCGGGCCAGGGCGTCGGTGGCCACGGTGCAGTAGGTGTGGCCGATGTGGAGCTTGTCCGAGGGGTAGTAGATGGGTGTGGTGATATAGTATTTCTGGCTCATGGGGCAAGTCCTCCTAAGAAAAATGATGGTGGGCAAAAGAAAAAGCAGCCTGAACGGATCAGACTGCCGTCAACCGCTGGGGACCTCCCGGGCACAGACGCCGGGACCGGACCTCAAAGGTGGCTGAGGGCAGTCCTAAGCATCATCATGCACATGCAGCGGGAATTTCCCATCGTCCTGCCCTCCTCCAAAGAATCTTTTTCTTAGGATACCCCTTTTCCGCACCTTTGTCAAGGAAATTGTTGGGCCTTAGACGCGTCCCCCCAACAGATTTTAACCGGCAGGGACACGCCGCGCCCGCCCGCCCTGCCGGCAGCCGCCGCGCTGGGCCGTCCGGCTGCGGCGCACGGCGGAGGGATTTTGCGCAGGCAACAACCCGCCCGCGGAAACCGGTGTCCTCACTGCCTGTCCCCCGCCCAATAGGATGCCCCCATAAATCACCCTGTAAGGGCGCACACAGTGCGGCCGTTGGCGTCTGCGCTGTGTGCGCCCTTAGAGCCTGTTTAAAATCTCCCTGCGCATGTCTTGGCGGCGTATTTTCCGCCCTGACTGCGTTAAAAATCCTTGCCATCCGTCAGGATGCCTGCGGATTTTTGCCTTGCAGGGCAAAAAATCCACTCGCCAATCCATACACGTCGAGATATTAAACAGGCTCTTACACGTTAAAACCTTCGATCAAGACGCTTCCTTCAAAAATTTCCCGAATCACCGCCGGTACCTTAGGGCCGCAAAAGGCCGCCGCGCCCCCGCGCGTACCGCCCTACCCCTTCCGCAGGTGCAGCCGCTGGGACTCGATCACCATGCCGAAGATCTCCCGGAGCTTGGCGGCCTCCGCCGCCGGGTCCTCCATCTGGGCCTTGGGGAGAATCCAGGCGTCGTTCTCCGTCATGTAGATATACACCGCCCTCTTGGTCTCCCGAATCTCACGGATCTTCTCAAAGGCCACCTTCACCTCCCGGCCGCTGGCGGTACAGCGCAGGCCGAAGCCGTTGATCAGGATCTCCTGCGGGTACCGCTCCCGGCCCCGCCGGCGGATGGCGGCGCGGACCTTGTTTCGGAGAGTGAAGTAGTAGCCGCCTAAAATCGCCGCCAGCACGGCTATAAAGGTGACCACCATGGAGACGGCAAAGGAGACGGGGGACCTCTGCGCCTGAGCGGAGTAGAGCCAGCAGATCAAAAGCCCCACCGCGCAGAAGCCCACAGCCCCCAGCGAGCGGTGGCGGAGGGCTTGATAGAGGTAGAAGTCCATGGCCTCCTGCTGGCCGATCTGGAACGTCCTGTGGTACTCCATCCCGTGCCCTCCCTTAACCTAAGATGTCGCCGCCAAAGCTGTAGGGAAACAGCTCCGGCAGTGTCAGCGTCCGCGTCTCACCCAAACGGTTCACCAAAATGACCTCCAGATCCGGCGCAAACTCGTGGAGCACCTGCCGGCAGACGCCGCAGGGGGCGCAGAAGGCCTCCGTGTCCGCGGCAATGGCGATGCGGCGAAAATCCCGGTACCCCTCGCTGACGGCCTTAAAGACCGCCGTGCGCTCGGCGCAGTTGGAGGGTCCATAGGCGGCGTTCTCAATATTGCAGCCGGTAAACACCGTGCCGTCCATACACTCCAGCGCGGCCCCCACAGGGAAGTGGGAGTAGGGCACATAGGCCATCGCCAGCATACGCCGGGCGGCGGCGCACAGCTCCTGCGTGGTCATATCCTCCACCTCTTTCTATGTAGAATGCTGTCATTATACACCGAAAAAGATCGAAAGGCAACCGCGTGCAACCGAGGCGCAAAATTTCGCTGTTTTTTCGCTTTTTTGGCCGTTTTTTCGCGGTTTTTGCCGCTTTTTTCAAAAACGCGTTTTTCGAAACTTTTTAGGGCGTTTTTGTCGGTAAAATTGTATCCGCAAAGCCTTCTGCAAACAATTTTGCCGCCAAAAGGGCCTCATCGAGGGAGTTGCCCGCCGCCCCCACCTCCACCAGCAGGCTGCCGGTGGTGCAGTGCTGGTTATAGCGGGAGTTGCGCACGGTAATGGGCCGCATAAGGGTGGGAAAGTCCTGTAAAATCGTATCTTGGACAGCGGCAGCCAGCCGCAGATTCTCCCGCCAGCGGTCATGGCTAAGCCCGCTGCCATTGGTCCCCACAATCAGGGAGAGCTGGGCCGATGGCCCCTGCGCCGTCTCGGAAATCACCTTATAGACGGTGCCCTCGCCGTCGGAGATAGCGTCCCGATGGACATCCAAAACGAAGCAAATACTGGGATATTTGGCCAAATATCCCTCAATTGCGTCCAAGGAGCGGTCATAGGCGCCATTGTACTGGGGATAGTCGTAGAGGCTGCGGTCGTGGATAGTGGAGATCCCCCGCTGGGAGAGAACGTCCGCGATCTCATCGCCGATACGCACTACATTGTAGGCGGTGTCAGTGGTACGGCTCTCCCCGCTGGGGACATACTCCTGCCCGGGAGGCATGGTGTAGGCCTCGCTGCCGTGGGTGTGGACAATAAGCACCTGAGGCTCCCCCTCCCCCAAAACGGCGGCAAAATCCCCCTGCACCTCCTCCGCCGTAAGGGAATTGTTGGAATAATTGTTAATATAGGCCAGCCCCCGCAGCAGATACCCCTCCGAGGAGGTGGGCAGCAGCGTCTTGGCGGGCACACCGTTGTCGGCGAAGGTGAGCGGGGCGGCGGTATCCGGGGACACCGGCTCTGGGGACACCGGTTCCTCCCGGATGGGGGTTTCCTGCCGCGTCTCATCCTCGCCTTGGTCCTCGGAGCGCAGGGAGAGAATGGCCTCACGGCTGCCCAATAGGAGGGGGGACTGGCTGATCACCAGCTCCGTGGCCGTAGTCAAAAGGTCCTCCCGGCGGATGTCGCCCAGCTCTTGGCGCAGCAGGGCGATGGGCAGCTGGCCTTGGCGGCTCAGGGCCTCCATGGCGCTGCCTACCGTATCACTGCCGGCGGCGGCAAAGACGACCCAGAGGATGGTGATGGACAGAGCGACGGCACCCAGCCGCCGGGAGATAGGAGTGTGTGAGGGACGGCGCATGGCGTGTTTCTCCTTTCGTAAAAGCGCTGATGGTTATACTCTATGCTTGTCCGGCGGGAGAAAAGAACTGGAAGAAAGCTTTTTTAACTGTGAGGTACAGCATATAAAATTGGGGAGAGGCTTTGCCTCTCCCCAATCTTTACTTTTTGATCAGGCTCTTGCCGTCCATCTCCGGCGGGCACTCTAAGCCCATTAGATCCAGCAGGGTTGGCGCGATGTCTGCTAAGCGGCCCGGCTGGAGCTCTACCGCCGCGCCCACTACAATGAAGGGCACCAGATTGGTGGTGTGGGCCGTCATAGGGGAGCCGTCGGGCTTTGTCATCTCCTCGGCGTTGCCGTGGTCGGCGGTGACCATGGCGATGCCGCCCATGGCGCGGGTGGCCTCGATCACGCGGCCTACGCACACGTCCACCGTCTCCACCGCCTTCACCGCCGCGTCATAGATGCCGGTGTGGCCCACCATGTCGCAGTTGGCGAAGTTCAGGATGATCACGTCGTATTCCCCGGACTCGATGCGCTCCACACAGCGGTCTGTGACCTCCACGGCGCTCATCTCCGGCTGGAGATCGTAGGTGGCCACCTTAGGGGAGTTGACCAGCACCCGGTCCTCCCCGGGGTACACCGTCTCCACGCCGCCGTTGAAGAAGAAAGTCACATGGGCGTACTTCTCCGTCTCCGCGATGCGCAGCTGGCGCATGCCCATCTTGCTCAGGTACTCGCCCAAGCCGTTGGCTACCTT
The DNA here is from genome assembly GCA_947572235.1 of uncultured Clostridia bacterium. GTDB lineage: Bacteria > Bacillota > Clostridia > Oscillospirales > Oscillospiraceae > CAJFPI01. The sequence continues at coordinate 23,906 of CANPBB010000007.1, read as the reverse complement.
CAGCCGGGGGAAGGCCACCTGCACATTGGGCATGGAGGCGTCGTACTCCGTGGTGCAGATATAGGTCAGGGGAAAGAACTGGCGTTTGAAGCCGTCAAACTCCGGATCCACGAAGCAGCGGGTAATCTCACGGGCCCGGTCAGGGCGGTAGTTGAAGAAGATAATGCTGTCGTTGTCGGAGACCATGCCGTCCTTGTCGCAGACTACCGGCTCCACAAACTCATCGGTGACGCCGGCTTTGTAGCTCCGGGCCACCGCGTCCACCGGGTCGCTGTTCATCACCCCGGTACCGTAGACCAAGGCGTCGTAGGCCCGCTCTACCCGGTCCCATCTCTTGTCGCGGTCCATGGCGTAGTAGCGCCCCATTACGGTGGCGATTTTGCCCACGCCGATCTCCCTGCACTTCTCCGCAGTCTCGGCCACAAAGTCCTTGCCGCTGGTGGGGGACACGTCCCGGCCGTCCAGGAACGCGTGAATATACACGCGGCGGAGGCCACGGATCTTGGCCATCTTCAGAAGCGCCCAGAGGTGGGTGTTGTGGGAGTGGACTCCGCCGTCGCTAAGCAGGCCGAAGAGGTGGAGGGCGGCGTCGTTTTTCAGGCACGCGTCCATGGCGCTGACGTAGGCGGCGTTCTCATAGAAGCTGCCGTCCTCAATGGCGCGGGAGATCCGGGGCAGGTCCTGGAACACCACCCGGCCGCCGCCGATGTTGGTGTGCCCCACCTCGCTGTTGCCCATCTGCCCGTCGGGCAGGCCCACGTCCAGCCCGCTGGCGGAGAGTGTGGTATGGGGATTGTTGGCAAAGAGCTGATCCAGCACCGGCGTACTGGCGTTTACCACGGCGTTCCCCGCCCCCGGCCCTGTCAGACCGTAGCCGTCCATAATGATCAGTGTTGTTGGCGTTTTCAAAAGAACCCCCCTCTTTTCAGATAGGAGTTAGGAGTGATCCCCAGCGGGAGCCTCCAGTTCTCCTTTTCCTAACTGTATGATTCCGGCGGGGCGGAGCAAGGGGGAGCATAGGGGCAGAAGCAGGGAGCTTCAATGTGAGAAACTCCTGTCTCCTATCTCCTAACTCCTCTCTGCCCCGCCTCGGCGGGGATTACTCTTGGTTCGCGGCGTTGATGATTTCCACGAACTGGTCGGGCTTCAGGGCGGCGCCGCCGATGAGGCCGCCGTCTACGTCGGGCTGGGCCAGCAGCTCCGCCGCATTCTTTGGGTTCATGGAGCCGCCGTACTGGATGGTGACGCTGCGGGCCACACGGGCGCCGTAGAGATGGCGGATGGTGGCGCGGATGGCGTTGCAGACCTCGTTGGCCTGCTCGGCGGTGGCGGTCTTGCCGGTGCCGATGGCCCAGATGGGCTCATAGGCCACCACGCACTTGCGGGCCTTCTCCGCGGGTACGCCGGCGAAAGCGGACTTCACCTGAAGGGCGATCAGGTCCATGGTGATGTTCATCTCACGCTGCTCCAGGCTCTCGCCCACGCAGATGATGGGGTGGAGGCCCGCCTCCAGGGCGGCGTGGACCTTCTTGTTGACGGTGACGTCGGTCTCACCAAAGTACTGGCGGCGCTCGGAGTGGCCGATGATGACGTACTTGACCCCTAAATCCTTGAGCATATCGGCGGAGACCTCACCGGTATAGGCGCCGCTGGGCTCATAGAAGAGGTTCTCGGCGCCCACGGCGATGCGCAGATCCTTAAAAGCGCGCAGGGCGGCAGGAATATTGACGAAGGGGCAGCAGATCACCACGTCGCACCACTTGGCCTTGGGCATAATGGCCTTCAGGTCCTCCGCGAACTTCTTGGTCTCCGTAGCGGTCTTGTTCATCTTCCAGTTGCCGGCGATAATGGTCTTGCGATATCTACGGTTCATGACGATTCTTCTCCTGTTTGTTAGTTATTATAATGGTATCAAACGCAATCTATAGCAGCCGGAGCCAAGTTTGCCTCCGGCAAACTATCCACTTACCCCATCCCACAGGCCGGGGGTATCCAAAGGGGGACGGAACCCCCGTTTATTTGTTCGCCCCAAGGCGAACAAATAAATTCAAATCATTTTTCCGGAAATCGCATTTTCGGAAAAATACCCCGACCCGCGCGCCTTGGGCGCGCACACCAGTTCGCAAACTGGTGGGGGGAATCTAAAGGGGGGATGAAGTCCCCTCTTTAGGACGCTACGCGTCTAAAAGACAGGCTACGCCCGGCAGCTCCTTCCCCTCGAGGAATTCGAGGGAGGCGCCGCCGCCGGTGGAGATGTGGGTCATCTTGTCGGCGTAGCCCAGCTGGGCCACCGCCGCGGCGCTGTCGCCGCCGCCGATGATGGTGATGGCGTCGGTCTCCGCCAAGGCGGAGGCCACTGCACGGGTACCCTCGGCAAAGGCGGGGAACTCAAAGACGCCCATGGGGCCGTTCCAGATCACCGTCCCCGCGTCCTTTACCGCCTCGGTGTAGGCGGCTACGGTCTTGGGGCCGATGTCCATGCCCATCATGTCCTCGGGGATGTCCATGGCCCCGTGGAGCACCGGCTGGGCGTCGGCGGAAAATTCAGCGGCACAGAGATTATCCACAGGCAGGAGGAACTTGACGCCCTTCTCCGCCGCCTTTTTCAGCATATCATTGCAGTAGTCCAGCCAGTCGGCCTCCAAAAGGCTCTTGCCCACGCTGCCGCCCTGGGCCTTGGCAAAGGTGTAGGCCATGCCGCCGCCGATGATAATGGTGTCGGCAATGTCCAGGAGGTTATTGATCACGCCGATCTTGGAGGAGACCTTGCTGCCGCCCAAGATGGCCACCAGGGGGCGCTTGGGGCTGGCCAGGGCGCCGCCCATGATCTCCAGCTCCTTGGCGATCAAAAAGCCGCTGACGGCGGGCAGAAAAGCGGCTACGCCGGCGGTGGAGGCGTGGGCCCGGTGGACCGAGCCGAAGGCGTCGGACACGTAGAGCTCCGCCATGCCGGCCATGGCCTTGGACAGGTCGGGGTCATTCTTAGTCTCCCCCTGCTCAAAGCGGGTATTCTGGAGGAGCATCACCTGACCGGGCTGAAGGGCGGCGGCCTTAGCCTTGGCATCGGGACCCACCACATCGGCGGCAAGGATAACCTCTTTGCCCAGCAGCTGGCTTAAACGCTCCGCCACGGGCTCCATGCGCAGGGCGTCCAAGGACTTCTTCCACTTCTCCTCCGTAAGGGAGGCGGGGTCCTTGCCCTTCTCGGCCTGCTTCTTCACCCACTTGTCAAAGCTGGCCTCCGGCTTGCCTAAATGGGAGCAGGCAATCACCGAAGCGCCGTTGTCCAGCAGGTACTGGATGGTTGGCAGGGCGGCGCGGATGCGCTTATCATCGGTAATCGCACCGGTTGTCTTATCCTGGGGAACGTTGAAGTCACAGCGGAGCAGGACTTTCTTCCCCTTAACATCCACGTCTTTCACAGTTTTCTTGTTGTAGTTCATGGCATTTCCTCCTAACCTTATATTAAAGTTATAGATGGTTGGCTCAAAGGCTGCTGATAATTCCCCGTTCCTAACTCCCCGCCATTTCTCCTCTGCCGGTTAGACCGGGGAAGTTTTGTTGGCGGAGGGCTTCGTAGGCTATGACGGCTACGCTGTTGCTCAGGTTCAGGCTGCGGGCCTCCTCGCGCATGGGGAGGCGGAGGCAGCGGTCGCGGTATTGCTCCCGCAGGGCCAGGGGCAGGCCCGCCGTCTCCTTGCCGAAAAACAGGTAGCAGCCATCGGTAAAATGGGCCTCGCAGTAGGGGCGGGGGGCCTTGGTGGTGGCAAGCCACAGGTTCGCCGCCGCCGCGGGGTTTCGCCGGAAGAAGTCCGGGAGGTTCTCGTAATCCCGCACGTCCACCAAGTGCCAGTAATCCAAACCTGCCCGCTTTACCGCCCGGTCGGAGATGTCGAAGCCAAGGGGGCGGATCAGATGCAGGGTGCTGCCGGTGGCGGCACAGGTGCGGGCGATGTTGCCGCAGTTCTGCGGAATCTCCGGCTCCACCAAGACAATGTGCAGCATATGGGTGCTCCCCCCTTCTCCGACCGCGCCAGCTGGAAATCGCCCCCTATTGTAATATAAAAGAACGAGAATTTCAATAGAAAAAGTGGAAAATGCCGACAAAAAATTGGGGATTGACCTCACGAAAGCGCTCAGGAGGCTCTTAGGGGGCAGCTTGCCGCTCAAGGTCAAAATTCTTGTACAAATCGTCATATCTTTTCCGAAGAAGGTGGAAAGTGGAGGCAGGGAGGCGAAATTCCCGAAAAATAGGGGGCCGCCCCCTTGTATTTGCGCTTTGTGATGTATATAATAGTGGCAACCGCAAAAAGCGACAGCGCGACAGATGGAACAATCGAGGACGAAAGGGGCTTGACCATGAATCGAACCTGTGTGGCAATCTATTTGCCGACTGACGAGAAAGAGAACTATCATGGAAAACCGCTGATACTTCAAAATGTGATGTTTTGTCCGGTGCTCACCTGGTGCACCCGGGCATGGGCAGCGCGTGGGGTCCAGCGGTTTTTCCTTGTGGGCGAGTGCTCCGAGGCCATTTTGAGCTGCTTCCCGGAGGGCGCAGACATCCGCCGGGGCACCGAGGCCGACTGGCGGGCCCATGCCAAGGAGCTGATGGACGAGGGATGGCGCATTGAGGAGAGCAAGGAGCCGGTGATGCCCTTGGGGAACCTGATGATCTCCTTCCACTCCATGGCGGAGCTGAACCAGCTGCAGGTGGCCTGCCACGACTCGGTGATCACCCAGCTCCAGAGCCGGGGCGTCCGGGTGATGGACCCCAACACCGCCTATATCGACCCCCGTGTAGAGGTGGGCGAGGGCACCATCATTCTGCCCAACACCATCCTGCGGGGCGAAACCGTCATCGGCCAGGACTGCGAGATCGGCCCCAACGCGGTGATCACCTCCTGTGTTATCGGCGACAACGTGCAGGTGAACTCCTCGCAGGTGACGGAGAGCGAACTGAGAGAGGGCGTTATGGTGGGGCCTTACGCCCACATCCGTCCGGGCTGTGTGGTGGGGAAAAACTGCAAGATCGGAGCTTTCACCCAGCTGAAGAACAGCCGCTTGGGCGAGGGGACCAAGCTGCCCCACCTGAGCTACATCGGCGACGCCGACGTGGGGGACCATGTGAATTTCGGCTGCGGCAGTGTCACTTGCAACTATGACGGCTTTAAAAAGAGCCGCACGGTCATTGGCAGCGGCGTGTTTGTGGGCTGCCACACCAGCTTGGTGCCGCCGGTGGAGGTACACGACGGGGCCTATATCGCCGCGGGCACCACGGTGACCCGGGATGTGCCGGCGGACGCGCTGGCTGTCAGCCGCGTCCGGCAGGAGAATAAGGACGGCTGGGCCAAGCGCAACCGGGAGATGAAGGAGAAGTAAGCGCCTGTATGCAGGGCCGGGGAGGCGCTGTGCAGGCGGGGGAAACCGCTTAGACGGCGTTCAGCGGCTGTGTGTATTGGCGCGAAGAGAAGCCGCCGTATGGGGCAACGGATAAAAGGAAAGAGGAAATTGTCTTATGATTTCAAGAGGTAAAGATATCAAGGTTTTTTCCGGCAACGCCAACCCTAAACTGGCTGCGGAGATCTGCAAGTACATCGGCATCAAGCTGGGTGAGAGCGAGGTGGGCCGCTTCTCCGACGGGGAGACCTTCGCCTCCATCTACGAGACGGTCCGCGGCAGCGACGTCTTTCTCATCCAGTCCACCTGCAGTCCGGTGAACGACAATCTGATGGAACTTCTGATCATGGTGGACGCCATGAAGCGGGCCAGCGCCGGCCGGATCACCGCGGTGATCCCCTACTTCGGCTATGCCCGGCAGGACCGGAAGGCCAAGAGCCGCGACCCCATCAGCGCCAAGCTGGTGGCCAACATGGTGGTGGCCAGCGGAGCGGACCGGGTACTCACCATGGATCTCCACGCCTCCCAGATTCAGGGCTTTTTTGATGTCCCTGTGGATGTGCTCCTGGGCAACCCCATCTTTGTGGACTACTACGCCAAGAAGTTTGGCAGCAAGTGCGAGGATATGATCGTGGTCTCCCCGGACGTGGGCAGCGTGGCCCGGGCCCGGACCTTTGCCCAGAAGCTGCACATGAACTTAGCCATCGTAGACAAGCGGCGGCAGAAGGCCAACCAGTGCGAGGTGATGAACGTCATCGGCGACGTGGCCGGCAAGGAGTGCATCATCTTCGACGACATGGTGGACACGGCGGGGAGCCTCTGCAACGCGGCCAAGGCCATTATGGAGGTGGGCGGCGCCACGAAGGTCTATGCCTGCGCCTCCCATGCGGTCCTCTCCGGTCCGGCTATTGAGCGGATCAACAGCAGCGTGATCACGGAGCTGGCCTTTTTGGACACGATCCCCCCCATTGCCGAGGGGCTCAGTGACAAGATCAAGTACCTCACCGTGGCGCCCATGTTTGCCGAGGCCATTGAGAGGATCTATCAGGAGATTTCTATGGCGAAGCTATTTATATAGCCGCGGGAATAGCCGCGGGAATACCGCTTTGATGGGTCTTCCCGCGAGGGGGTCGCTGCGCTCTGCGCCTCACCCCGCTCTCTCCCCATGGGGTGGGAGCAGGGTTAGACGCTCGCTTCGCGTAAGGTATTTTTTCCAAAAACGCGGTTTCCGGAAAAAATCATTTGAATTTGTTTGCGGCCTGCGGGCCGCAAACCCTCCCGGGGGCTCTTCGCGGCTGGGGTTGCAAATTCGGTGGGGCTTTTATGCTGTGTGGATGAAACTTTTGGAGCTTACTTAGGGGCTGCCGCCCAGCGGCGGCCCCTAAGCTGTTGGAGATGAGGTATGGGGAATTTAGAGTATTTATTTAAATCTGAGCTGGAGGATAAAATGTACCGAGCGAAAAAAGAGTGCCGATACAATCCCACTCGGTTCCAGCAGATGCTTGCAGAGTACGGCGCTGTGGAAACAGTCAAACGCTTGATTGCAGCCGCAAAGAAAAGCGGGACTGTTTCCGACGGGTTTACAACGCTGTTTCTATGCGGGCGCTTGGATTTAACTATGGAGCACTCCGTCTGCAAAGAAAGATATCGGCCTCTTTTCTCTTTAGACGAAATTTCTTACTGTGAAGAGCTGCTGAGGTCTTCACAATAGCCATAAGAATAAAACAGCAGGCGTTATTTTTCATTGGTTGTTGGAGGGATTGTATTATGGGGTTTTTGAAAAAATCCGGGCCGGTGGAGTGGCTTTTGGTGTGTCTGGGGAATCCGGGGAAACAGTATGAGAATACCCGGCACAATATTGGCTTTATGGCGGCGGATCTGCTCTCGGAGCGGGAGGGGGTTAAGCTGAACAAGCTGCGCTACCGCGCCCTTACCGGGGAGATGACCTTGGGGGGGGCGCGGGTGCTGGTGATCAAGCCCCAGACCTATATGAACCTCAGCGGTGAGGCGGTGAAGCTGGCCGGGGGGTTCTACAAGGTTCCCCCGGAGCGGGTGCTGGTGATCTCCGATGATGTGTCCCTGCCCCTGGGCAAGCTGCGCATCCGCGCTTCCGGCAGCGCCGGCGGACACAATGGGCTGAAGAATATCATCGCCCATCTGGGGACGGATGCCTTCCCCAGAATTAAGGTGGGCGTGGGCGCCCCGGCCCACCCGGAGCACGAGATGGTGGACTGGGTGATTGGGAATTTCTCCGGCGAGGAGAAAAAGGTGGTGCGCCAGGCGCTGGAGAAGGTAATAGAAGCGGTGGAGTGCGTTGTGGAGAAGGGGGTTGGCGAGGCGCAGAATCGGTACAATTGACAAAGGGGAATCCCTGTGTTGATTGACAATCCCTGTATTGTATGTTACCCTAAACTCCAAGACGTGAATTTTTGTTCACAAGATGGGAGGAAAAACAGCCATGCCCTACAACGGATTTGCCATTGATCAGTATTTGGACGCGGCGGCGGTGACAGCGCAGCTGGATGCCCTGATTTCGCAGGCCCCTTGGTCCATTCGGCGGGACAAACTGGAGGAATATGTGGAGCACTACTTCCACGCCAAATGTCCCCGGTCCAAGGAGATGATCGCTCTGGCACGGAAGGTTATTCCCGGCGGGGTGCAGCACAATCTGGCCTTTAACTACCCCTTCCCTATTGTTATCACCAAGGCCGAGGGGGCTAAGCTGTGGGATATCGACGGCAACTGGTACTATGATCTGCTCCAGGCCGGGGGGCCTACGATCTTAGGCAGCAATGTGCCGGAGGTCCGGGGGCAGGTGGTGGAGCTTCTGAACACCTGCGGGCCCTCCACAGGGCTGTTTCATGAGTTTGAGTACAAGCTGGCCAAGAAAATCGCCGATCTGGTTCCCTCAGTGGAGATGTTCCGTATGCTGGGCTCCGGGACGGAGGCGGCGATGTGCGCGGCCCGGATCGCCCGGCTGAAAACCGGGAAGAAGAATATCCTCAAGATGGGCGGGGCCTACCACGGCTGGTCCGACCAGCTGGCCTATGGGATGCGGGTGCCCGGCACCAAGGGGCTGCTCTCCAAGGGGGTACCCGGCTTTGTGTTTCAGCACACCGACGAGTTCTTTCCCAACGATATAGAGGATCTGGAGCGGAAGCTGCGGGCCAATCGGCTGAATGGGGGCACCGCGGCGGTGTATTTGGAGCCTATGGGGCCGGAGAGCGGCACACGGCCCGTCAGCCGGGAGTTTGTCCGGGGGGCGGCCAAGCTGGCCAAGCAGTATGGGGCGCTGCTCATCTTTGACGAGGTGGTGACAGGGTTCCGCATTGGGCTCAGCGGGGCGCAGGGGTTCTTTGGTGTGGACCCGGATCTGACGGTGTTCGGGAAGATCATCGCCGGCGGTTATCCAGGCGCCGGCGGCGTGGGAGGACATGCCGACTGCATGGCCCATCTGGGAGCCGGACTGGACAGCTCCGGGAAGAAGGTGCCCAAGGCCATGTGCGGCGGTACCATGGCGGCTACCCCCCTCTCCTGCGCGGCGGGGTACTACACCCTCTGCGAGATTGAGCGCACCAACGCCTGCGAGCAGGCGGGGCGCATGGGGGACCGGCTGACCAAGGGGCTTCAGGAGCGGATTGCCAAGTACCATCTGCCCTTTGTGGCCTTCAACCAAGGGTCCATCTGCCACTTGGACAGTGTGGGAACCATGCACTTTTCCATCGACTGGAAAAAGCCCTGGGATATTCCGCGGATCTTGAAGGAGACCGGCCGCAGGCAGCGGGAGATGGAGCACATGGGGGCCGCCTACATGGCCGAGGGCCTTGTCACGCTGGCCGGCTCCCGGCTGTATACCAGCGCGGCCTATGACGAGGGGATGATTGATGACGTGCTGGACCGGTTTGACCGGGTGCTGGCCAGCTGCGGACCGATGGAGGGAAAGGTATGACGACGACAGAGGTACGGTGCAGGGAGCAGATTTTGCAGGCGGCGGCCCTGCTCACCGCCCGGGAGCTGATCGAGCGGACTTGGGGCAACATCAGCGCCCGCGTGTCTGAGACACAGATGATCATCACCCCCAGCGGCCTCAGCTATGACACCCTGCGGGAGGAGCAGCTGGTACTGGTGGATTTGAACAACGGATCCTATACGGGGACGATCAAGCCCTCCAGCGAGCGGGGAATCCATGCGGACGCCTACCGGCTGCGGCCAGAGGTCAATTTTGTCATTCACACCCATCAATATTGGGCGTCTATTGTGGGGACCTCCGGGGCGGCGCTGACCGGGTTCCGCCACCCCCTTCTGGGGAAGCGGGTCCCCTGCGCCGCCTACGGCCTGCCGGGGACCAAGCGCCTGCGGAGGGCCGTGGAGGCAGAGATCTCCGCCTGGCCGGACTGCCGGGCTTTCCTGATGCGCAGCCATGGGGCGCTCTGTCTGGGTCAGGATATAGAGGACGCCTTTGCCGCCGCGCAGGCGCTGGAAGAGGTCTCCCAAGAGCGGGTCCTGGATCTAACCGGGCCTGTGGAGGCCCCGCCGGCCCTGCTTCAGCTGGGCGTCAGCCAGCGGCAGGGAGAGTCCTTCTGGCTGGAGGCCAACGACACCCGTCAGCTCTATCCCATTCAGGGGGGTATCCTGCCCCCTGCCGCCGCTCTCCATGCGGCGGTGTATCGGGCGGGGGACTTCCAGTTTGCCGCCTATGAAGCCGCGGAGGAGGTCCGCGCCGTCAGCGGCTGGGGACGGACCCTGCACCCCTATATGGATGATCTGGCCCAGATTGCCGGGATTGACCTCCGATGCGTGCCGGCGGAGCCGCCGGCGGTGGAGCGGGCCCTTCGGCGGCGGAACGCGGTTCTGCTGCGGGGCACCGGGGCCCTCTGCGCCGGGGAGAGCGCGGACGATGTGCAGGCTGTTCGGGCCCTGCTGAGAAAAGGCTGCGCCGCGGCCCTCTACGCCAAGGAGGAGCCCCGGTGCCGGCCCCTCAGTCCTGTGGACGCCCAGTTTCAGCGTCTGCTCTTCCAGCGGTCCTATGCCAAGCGCCGGGACCAATGCTGAGGCGGCTGTCTGATGAGCGGCTGGAGGCGCTGCTGCGGGCCGGGGTGGAGGAGTTCGCCCGCCGGGGTCGGGAGGGCGCGAATATGCGCGCTATCGCCGACCGGGCCGGCATCAGCGTGGGGGCGCTGTACAAATACTACGGCGGCAAGGAGAGGCTCTTTGAGGCCTGTCTGAGCCGCAGCTTGGAGGCCCTTCGGGAGGCTCTTGCCCATGTGACGGCGGAGCCGGCGGGCTTTCAGGAGTATGCCCGCCGGATTATCCGGGCCCTGCTGCGCTTCTCCCAAGAGCATGGCGCCTATGTGCGGCTCTACTGCACCCTCGCCGCCGCGGGGGGACCGGAGGCGGCGGCGCTGGCCAAGGAGATCGAGGGGATCACCGCGGTACTGTACACCCGGACGATTGCCGCCGGACAGGCGGCGGGGGATCTGCGGCAGGACATGGACCCGGCGGTATTCGCTCTCCTCTTCGACAGCCTTCTGATGATGGTGCAGTTTTCCGGCTGCTGCGACTACTACAGGGCGCGCTACCGCCTCTACTGCGGCGGGGAGTTGACGGAACAGGAGGCGCGGATGGAGAGGGAGCTTTTGAAGTTTTTGACGTCCGCTTTTACGTTTTCAGAGGCTGAGGTCCCCCATGGGGACCGCCGGGGGGAGGAAGAAGTATGACCTATGTTCTGGCCTATGACATTGGCACCACAGGGGTGAAAACCTGCCTCTTTTCCCTGACGGACCGCATCACCCTGTGCGCCAGCACGCAGGAGGGATATGGGCTCTGCCTTCTGAAAAACGGCGGCGCGGAGCAGGAGCCGGAGGAGTGGTGGCAGGCCATGTGCCGCACCACAAGGGCGCTGTTCTCCCAAGTGGAGATCGCGCCGGAGGATGTGGCCGGGGTGTCCTTCTGCTCCCAGATGCAGGGGCTGGTGCTGGTGGACCGCGGCGGCACGCCGGTGCGCCGGGCCATGAGCTATATGGATCAGCGGGCGGGGGCGGAGCTGCGGCGGGGGCTGGCCCACGGCCCCCAGATCGCCGGGGCCAACATCTATAAGCTCCTCCGGTGCCTGCTGGCCACCGGGGCGGTGCCCAGCAGCGTGAAGGACCCGGTTTGGAAGTACAAGTGGGTGGAGGCCCACGAGCCCGCGCTCTTCGCCCGGGCGGACAAGTGGCTGGATGTGAAGGAGTATCTGCTCCTTAGGTGCACCGGCCGGGCGGTGATGACCGAGGACTCCGCCTATGCCACGCTGCTCTATGACACGCGGCGGCGGGGCTGGAGCGAGGCCCTTTGCCGGATGTTCGGCGTGCACGCCGCCCATCTGCCCCCTATTGTTCAGTCCACAGACCAAGTGGGGGGACTGAACAAGGCCGCGGCAGCGGACCTTGGGCTCCCCGCCGGCACACCGGTGTTCGGCGGCGGCGGGGACGCGGCCCTCATCGGCGTGGGGGCCGGCGCCACGGCGGTGGGCGCCACCCACATCTACTGCGGCACCTCCGGCTGGGTGATCACGGTGACGGACCGGCAGCGGGTGGATGTCACCGCCATGATCGCCGCCATCGCCGGGGCCCAGCGGGGGCGGTACAACTACTTTGCCGAGATGGAGACCGCCGGCAAGTGTCTGGAGTGGGTGAAGGACCACTTGGCGCTGGACGAGATCGGGGTCTATTTGGAGAAGAAGGACGTGGCGGGCAGTCAGGAGACGGTGTATCAGAGCCTCTATGACTATCTCACCGAGACGGTGGGCCGTGTTCCGCCGGGGGCGGGGGGCGTGATCTTTACCCCTTGGCTCCACGGAAACCGGTGCCCCTTCGAGGATCCGGCGGCGGCGGGGATGTTCTTCAACATCCGCCTTGACACCGGCAAGACGGAGCTGATCCGGGCGGTACTGGAGGGGGTATGCTTCCACCTCCGGTGGATGCTGGAGGCGGAGGCCAAAAAGGTGCCCACCTCCGATCCCATCCGTTTTGTGGGCGGCGGGGCGCTGTCGCCGGTGACGGCCCAGATGCTCGCCGATATCACCGGCCGGCGGATTGAGACGGTGGACAGTCCCCAGAACGTGGGCAGCGTGGGGGCGGCGGCGGTGATGGCGGTGGGCCTTGGCCTTGTGCCGGACTTGGACGCGGTGGGAGCGCTGATCCCGGCGGCGGCGGCCTTTCAGCCCAACAGCGCCCACCGGGCGGTGTACGACAAGAACTACGCCGTGTTCAAAAGGCTCTACGCCGCCAACCGCGCCCAGTTCCGGGCGCTGAACGGATAGAAAGGGGTGTCCGGCTATGAAACACAAGGAGCTTGTGCGCTCCCTGAAATTCCTCCTGTTCTCCCTCTCCGCAGGACTCATTGAGATCGGGGCCTTCTCCCTGCTCAACGAGCTGACGGCTTGGCGCTACTGGCCCTGCTACCTGATTGCCCTGACGCTGTCGGTGCTGTGGAATTTTACGCTGAACCGGCGCTATACCTTCCAGTCGGCCAGCAATGTGCCCAAGGCCATGGCGCTGGTGTTCGCCTTCTACTGCGTGTTCACACCTCTGTCCACCGGCTTGGGCCACTATCTGGCCGACGGGCTGGGGTGGAATGAGTACCTTGTCACTGGCATCAATATGGTGCTGAATTTTGTGCTGGAGTTCCTTTATGACCGCTTTGTGGTGTTTCGGGACTCCATTGACACCAATCAGCTGGCGAAGAAATAGGGAAAGGAGGCCTTTGGCCTCCTTTTCCTGTTTAACTGCTCAGCAGGCCGGATTTCCTCAAAAGTTCCTCGGCCAGCTCCGCGCCGCATCGCTGGCAGAGGGCTCCGCCTGTGTCCACAATCTGCTTGCGCACTTGGAGATACTCGACACACTGGGCGCCGGCTTTCTCGTCCAAGCGGCCCACGAACTGCCGGCAGGCCAAGCGGAGCCTCCGCTCCGCCTCCTCTAAGCCGGGGATGGCGGATGCCTCCCCCTCCGGCGGGGGCTTGATCTGCCCGCCAAGGCCCTCCGCCAGGCCCTTGACGATGAAATAGTTCTCTAAAAGCTCCTGATAGTCGATAAAGGCCCGGTGCACAGCGCTGTCGTACTCCCGCAGCAGCGACTCGCCCAAACCAGACAGGGTGTTGTTCCAGCTGCTCCGCTGCTTCTCAAAGGCGCTGTAGTCCGGCTGATCACTTCGGAAAAACTCTACCTCCTCGGCGGCGGTGATCAAAAGGGTGTTGATAAATTCGTCACTCAGAATCCGTTCGTTGGGTCTGTAGCGCATAGGGAAAACCTCCTTTTTCATCGTAAGAAGCTGTATCCTTTTGGCGCCGCTACAGCCTCCAAGTCGTCCATAACTATACAGGATTGGCCGAAACAGGTTTTTTATTCCTCGGCGGCATCCCCCCACATCCTCTCCGGAAAATTCGGGCAAATTATCGGCCTTTTGACCATTATCGCGGACAATATTTCTGCCCAGTATACCATACACTATCCATGATTGCAACCAATGCTGGTCAGTTATGGAGTGGGGTGAAGGGATGGAACAGAAGATCCGGCGGGATCGGAACATGGGCGGGAACCTGCGGCGGCTGCGGGAGGCCCATCGGCTCTCCCAAGAGAAGCTGTGCGCGGAGCTGCAGCGCCGGGGGTGCGACATCGGGAGGACCACCTACGCTAAGTACGAGGCGGGGCAGCTGAACATCCGGGCCAGCGTCCTGATCGAGCTGCGCAGGCTGTACGGGTGCTCCTATGACGAGTTCTTTTGGGGGCTGGACGGCGGCTGAGGGGCTATGGTGATCTTGTCACGGTGGCGCCGCCGCGGGGGTGCTATACTGTGTCCATATCAAACGCAAGGAGGCTTTTCGTAATGGGTGCTGCTGTTGGGAGGAGAAGGCGGGCCTCGGTGGACCAAGGGGGCTGCGTGGCCTGCGGGTGCTGTGTCAAGGTCTGTCCCCTGTCCGCCATTCAGGTGGTCAAGGGGATCACCGCCCAAGTGGACAAGGGACGGTGCGTGGGCTGCGGCAAGTGCGCCAAGGAGTGCCCCGCCAGCGTGATCACCATAGAGGAGGCGACGGCATGAATCGGACAAAAAAGTGGTATGACTATCTGTGGATCGCCTCTCTCACCTATCTGATTCTGGGCTTTTTCAACATCCTCTTCGCCTGGCTGGGGCTGCTGTGCTTCTTTATCCCGCTGCTTATTGCCATCATCGGGGGGAACAAGGCCTACTGCAACCGCTACTGCGGCCGGGGACAGCTGTTCACCCTCCTCGGCGGGCGGTTTGGCCTGTCCCGCAGAAGGGATGTGCCCCGGTGGATGAAAAGCCGGGCCTTTCGGTATGGATTTCTGGTCTTTTTCTTTGTGATGTTTTTCCTGATGCTGTGGAATACATACCTGGTGTTCGCCGGCGCCCAGGATCTGCGGCAGGTGGTGACGCTGCTGTGGACCTTCAAGCTGCCTTGGCACTGGGCCTATCGGGGGACGCTGTTCCACCCCGGTACGGCGCAGTTCGCCTTCGGGTTCTACAGCGTGATGCTCACCTCCACGGTGCTGGGGCTGATCACCATGGTGCTCTTCAAGCCCCGCAGCTGGTGCGTCTACTGTCCCATGGGCACCATGACACAGCTGATCTGCCGGACGCGGAACGGCAAAGTGTGAGTTTGTCACGGAAGCACGGAAGAAAATTGGGTATACTGATTCCATCAAAAGAAAACAAGGAGGTTCGCATATGTCTGTTATCACCATTACCAAGGATAACTTCCGCCAGGAGGTGGTGGAGAGCGATAAGCCGGTCCTTTTGGACTTCTGGGCCGACTGGTGCGGTCCCTGCCAGATGATGGGGCCCGTGGTGGACGAGATCGCCGGGGAGCGCCCGGATATCAAGGTGGGCAAGGTGAATGTCACCGAACAGCAGGAGCTGGCCGCCGCCTTCCAGATTATGAGCATCCCCGCCCTGATGGTGTTCCAGGACGGAAAGGTCGTCCGCCAGAGTGTGGGGGCCCGTCCCAAGGAGCAGATCCTCTCCCTGCTGCCATAGCCAGAAAGCGCCGCCCGCCGGAACATCCGGCGGGCGGAACCGCGCTTTGCCCGCCTACCTGCCGCACAGGCGGGCCAGCCCCGCCTCATCCGTCAGCGTCACATGGCCCCGGGACAACTCCACCCAGCCCTCGCTCTGAAAGTAACGGAGCATTCGGGTGACCACCTCCCGGGCGGAGCCCAAGTGGTTGGCGATCCGCTCGTGGGTGATGGGCAGCACGGGGGAACCCTCCAAGGCGCTCTCCTGAAGGAGGAACTCCGACAGGCGCTGGTCAAAACTCCGCCACATGATCTGCTCCATCAGCCACATGACCTCTGAGAAGCGGGAGGCCATCAGGTCGCTGACGAAGTTGGCCATAGGGGCGGAGGCCTCTGTCAGCGCGCCGCAGACATCCGGAGGCACCACCCAAACCTCACTGTCCCGCTCTGCCTCCACGGAGATCTCAAACTGGATGCTGCGCAGGACGCAGGAGGCGGAGAACAGGCAGATGTCCCCCTCCAGCAGGCGGTAGATGGTGATCTCCCGCCCCTCCTCCGAGAGGATATAGGCCCGGAGCTGGCCGGAGCGGACCACCACCAGTCCGGTGCAGTCCAAGCTCCCCCGGTGGAGCACCGCGCCCCTGCGGACCTGCCGCTCCGCCGCGGCGCCGGTGAGGGCCTGCCGCTGGGCGGGTGTCAGCCGGTCCCAGATAGGGAAACAGTCGGCAAATTCCATGGAAGTACCCCCTTTAGGTGTGCGGCCCCGGCCGGAGGGGCCCGGGGAGGGCGCACAATATGGATGATATTATAGCGCAAAAATACGCGGGGAGCAAGCTGTTAAAGGCGGTATGGCTCCTGTTATATTTTGTCGTCCCTGCGGCGCAAGGCAAAAATATGGGGGAAATTTGTAACCGCCGGCCGGCGGCATCCGTATATCATAAGAAAGAGCGGCTATGCCGAGAGGAGGGGAGAGCTATGCGCAGGGGAATTGAGACGCAAAAAAACCGGCCTGTGTGAACAGGCCGGTTTTCCTTATATCTCCTGCCGGCCCTCCAAGGCGCGCATGAGGGTGGCGTCGTCGGCGAACTCCAGGTGGCTGCCTACAGGGATGCCGTAGGCCAAGCGGGTGACCTTTACGCCGAAGGGGCGCAGCAGACGGGCCAGGTACATGGCGGTGGCCTCCCCCTCGGTGTCCGGATTGGTGGCCATGATGACCTCCTCCGCCGTGCCCTCGGCCACCCGGTCCAGCAGGGACTTGATGTGCAGATCGTCGGGGCCTACATGGTTCATGGGGCTGATCACCCCGTGGAGCACATGGTAAACCCCCCGGTACTCCTTGGACCGCTCCATGGCCACCACGTCCCGGGGGTCCGCCACCACGCAGATCACATTCCGGTCCCGGCGGGGGGAGGCGCAGATGGGGCAAAGGCCCCCGGCGGTGAGGTTCTGGCACACCGGGCAGCAGGTGACAGTGCGCTTGGCCTCCAAGATGGCGGCGGCGAAGGCCTCTGCCTCGGCGTCGGGGAGGCTCAGCAGGTGGAAGGCCAGACGCTGGGCGGACTTGCCGCCGATCCCCGGCAGCTTGCGAAACTGCTCCACCAAGTTCTCCAGCGGTGCGGGAAAATACTCCATCGGCCTCTACCCCCTCAGCTCCGCGATCCGGCTTGGGATGTCCGCCGCGCCGTAAACCGCGCTGCCGGCCACCAGGACGTTGGCACCGTTCCCGATGACCACCTTGGCTGTCACCGGATCCACGCCGCCGTCCACCTCCAGCTCACAGGCCGGATTCTCTTGGTCAATCCAGTCCCGGATGGTGCGGAGCTTGGGCATCATGTCCGCCATGAACTTCTGCCCGCCAAAGCCCGGCTCCACGGTCATCACCAAGATGATATCACAGGCCTTCAGGTAGGGGCGGGCCGCCTCGGCGGGGGTCTTGGGGCGGAGGACCACGCCGGCCTTCCTGCCCTTGGCGTGAATTTTTTTTAGGGCCAAGGCGGTGTTCTCCGGCGTGTCCGCCTCCACATGGACGGTGACGATGTCGGCTCCAGCATCGCAGAACTGCTCCACATAGCGGATGGGGCGGTCCACCATCAGGTGGACATCCAAGGGCATCCGGGTGACGGAGCGCAGGCAGCGGACCACGGGCAGGCCCACGGTGATGTTGGGGACGAAGGCGCCGTCCATCACGTCCACATGGACGTAGTCGGCGGTCTCAATGCGGCGGATCTCCTGCGCTAAATTCGCAAAATCCGCGGAGAGGATGGAGGGGGCGATTTTCACCATGATCTTTCTGTCCTTTCTCACGTAAATGGCGGCTGTACAGGCCGGTCAGGCCCAAGGGACGCTCTGGCTCAGGGGCACGGCGGCGGCGGCTGAGACATAGGATACAGTACGCGGCGAGGCGCCCGGCGATCTCTACACGACCCGCGCAGCCCTGTGCCCCGCGCCGGACGCGCCGCGATCAGATAGGGGGTCGGCGGGGAGTGCCTGCCGGCCCCCAATTAGAGCTTTGCGGGGTCTATTATAGTATATGGGAGCGGGGATTTCCAGTGGTATTTTTGCCGTCCGGCGGGATAACGTTTTGGGGAGGCGCCAAGGGCTGTGCCGCACGGGACGGGAGCGCCAAGCGCGCCCCCGCGCGAAAATTTTTCTTGACATCCTTCTGACTTTGTAGTAAAATTCCCTCGAACTGAATCAGAAAAAGCGATGACGAAGACGGACGGGCGCAGTGCGCGTACAGAGAGCTGGGGATGGTGGAAACCCGGCGGCGGCGGCGTCCAAGGTCCTATCCCTTCCGAGCTGAAGGTCCGAACCGCGCGGCGCGCCAAGTAGGATGCTTCCGTGACTGCCGCGTCAAGGCATAGGGCTTGCTGGAGCCCGAGGAGCGGCACCCCTTTGGGGTGCAATTTGAGTGGTACCGCGGGTACATAGCTGTTGTTATGAACTCGTCTCAAAGAGAAATCTTTGGGACGGGTTTTTGTTGTTTTGGCGTCAGAAACACGGCTCTTAACCGTCAGTTCGAGACAAGTGATAAGGAGGATGACCCAACATGGAACCCAACCGCGTGGCAAATCAGCTGGCCGAGGTGGCCTTCCGGATCAAGGAGATGCGGGGGATCTGCGGCTTCACCGAGGAGGAGATGTCCCAGAAAACCGACACCACCATGGCCGAGTACTTGACCTATGAGGCCGGCCGGGCGGACCTGCCCTTCACCTTCATCCACAAGTGTGCGCTGGCCTTCGGTATCGGCATCACCGACCTGCTGGAGGGCCACAGCGCCAATCTGCGCAGCTACACCGTCACCCGCCGGGGAGAGGGCCAGCAGACCGCCAAGGAGGAGGGCATCGAGATCTCCAACCTGGCCCCCTTCTTCCGCAACAAGCTGGCGGAGCCCTACTACTGTACCTATGAGTACGACGAGGCCCAGCAGCGGATGCCCATCCATCTCACCACACACGCCGGGCAGGAGTTCGACATCATCCTCTCCGGTCAGCTGAAGGTGCAGGTGGGGGAGAATACGGAGATCCTCGGCGAGGGGGACAGCATCCTCTACAACTCCTCCACCCCCCACGGCATGATCGCCGTAGGCGGCCGGCCCTGCGTGTTCTGCGCGGTGGTTATCTCCGGGGAGAAGGCGGAGGAGATGTCCGTCCGCCGCTCCATCGTGGAGGCCCGGTCCAGCGCCGAGTACGTCTGCAAGGAATTCATCAGCGCCAAGGAGGACGAGCATGGGGTACTCCAGTCCCTTGACTTCCCCAACGCGGACCGCTTCAACTTCGCCTTCGACTGCGTGGACGCCATCGCCGCCAAGTACCCGGAGAAGCTGGCTATGCTCCATCTGGACCGGGACAAGAATGAGCGGCGCCTCACCTTCTCCGATATCTCCCGGGCCTCCAGCCGGGCCGCCAACTACTTCAAGGCCCTGGGCATCAAGCGGGGGGATCGGGTGATGCTGGTGCTCAAGCGCCACTACCAGTTCTGGTTCGCCATTCTGGGGCTCCACAAGCTGGGGGCCATCGCCATCCCCGCCACAAACCAGCTCCAGGAGCACGACTTCTCCTACCGCTTCAACGCCGCGGAGGTCAGCGCCATCGTCTGCACCGCCAACGGGGACACCGCCCAGCAGGTGGATATCGCCCAGCAGGAGAGTCCCAGCTTGAAGCTGAAAATCCTGGTGGGCGGCCAGCGGGAGGGGTGGCACGACTTCGACGAGGAGTACACCATGTACCGCTCCCACTTCCCCCGGGGCGAGGACGCCCCCTGCGGGGACGATCTCATGCTGATGTTCTTCACCTCCGGCACCACCGGCTATCCCAAGATCGCCGCCCACAGCTATAAGTACGCTTTGGGGCACTACATCACCGCCAAGTACTGGCACTGCGTCCACGCCGACGGCCTCCACTTTACCATCAGCGAGACCGGCTGGGGGAAGGCCCTGTGGGGCAAGCTCTACGGCCAGTGGCTGTGTGAGGGGGCGGTATTCACCTACGACTTTGACCGCTTTGACGCGGCGGATATCCTGCCCATGTTCAAAAAGTACAACATCACCACCTTCTGCGCACCGCCGACGATGTACCGGATGTTTATCAAGGATGATCTCAGTAAGTATGACCTGAGCAGCATCAAGCACGCCACCACCGCCGGCGAGGCCCTGAATCCGGAGGTATTCCGCCAGTTCGAGGCCCAGACGGGGCTCCAGATCTACGAGGGCTTCGGACAGACGGAGACCACGCTGACCATCGGCAACCTCATCGGCAACAAGCAGAAGATCGGCTCCATGGGCAAACCCATCCCCACCTATGACCTTGTGCTGGTGGACGAGAACGACGAGCCGGTGGCCCCCGGTGAGAACGGCGAGATCTGCATCCGGGCCAAGGACGGCGCCCTGCCCTGCGGCCTCTTCGCCGGGTACTATCAGGACGAGGGACAGACCAAGGAGGTCTGGCACGACGGGCTGTACCACACAAGAGATGTGGCGTGGCAGGACGAGGACGGCTACCTCTGGTACGTGGGCCGCCGGGACGATGTGATCAAGTCCAGCGGCTACCGGATCGGGCCCTTTGAGATTGAGAGCGTCATTATGGAGCTGCCGTATGTATTGGAGTGCGGCGTGTCCGCCGCCCCGGACGAGCTCCGCGGGCAGGTGGTGAAGGCCAGCATTGTGCTGGTGAAGGGCACGGAGGGGACGGAGGAGCTGAAAAAAGAGATTCAGAGCTACGTCAAAAAGCACACCGCGCCGTATAAGTATCCGCGGATTGTGGTGTTCAGGGATGAGCTGCCTAAGACCATCAGCGGGAAGATTCAGCGGAATAAATTGTGATGTGAGAGGGAATGTGCGGCGGAGGACGGGAGAGCAGACGGCTACAGGCCGCCCCTACGGGTGGTTGATCGGACCGTCCCGGCTGACGGGGGACGGCGCACCCTACGGGTGCGGGTATCTGGGGTACGGCAGGCGTCGGGGGACGGGCCGGTGGGGACACCGGCCCCTACGGGGTTGGGTCATCGGGCATGGTTTGTGAAAACAGGTGTAGGGGCGCACATCGTGCGCCCGTCCTTCCCCGGTGCCGCGGGTGTCGATAGAGCGGGCGCACAATGTGCGCCCCTACACACGGTATACCGAAACAATACCGGAAGGCACGGCGGCATTTGCGGCACTACGAACAGCGAAACAAGCATCAAGCTCTGGGGGCAAGTCGGGCGACGGAGGCAGAGCGGCAGCGGGGGCTGGCCGAAAAGACTATAGACGGGGGGTACGCTCTCAGGATACCTTCATCTAAGCGAGAGCCACCGCCGCTACGTCCGAAGCGCCAGAGTTGGACGATGCACCGGTCTACCGAAGGAGCGCGCATCTTGGGGTTCTTAGGGGGGAGCGAATAAGGGCCGTGCCCCCTGCGGGGGCTAAGGCCCGCCTGAGCGGACACCTAAGGGTGCTTTTGCTTACTTTTCTCACAAGAGAAAAGTAAGTCGCCTGGGGGCGAAACCCCCGTCCCCCTCCCCGCGCCGGGGCGGCGCGGAAAAGGTCATTGTACTGCGCCGCAGCACCAAAAAGAACGCCCCGCGCCCGCCGGCGCAAAAATTAACACTTGACCTCCAGCAAAAGATATGGTAACATCATACCACAATCAAATCAAATAAAAGCAATGATGGAGAGGACAGCGCAGCGCGTCCTTCAGAGAAGTGGCGGTTGGTGCAAGCCACAAGGAACGCTCCGCAGGTTTGTAACTCCTGAGCTGGAAGGAAGAACCCGCAGCTTTCGCCGCGTCAGTAGACCCTTCCCGTGACTGCTGCGTGAAGGCATAGGGCTTGCTGGAGCCCGATGAGCGGTGCGCCCTTCGGCGCGCAATTTGAGTGGTACCGCGGGTAATGTTTTATCTTACTCGTCTCAAAGATTTTACCATATCTTTGGGACGGGTTTTTTTGTCGTCCCGGGGAGGACAGGAGGAAAGCTATGAAACCTACCATGAACAGCCTTGACCTGAAGCTCCAGGAGATGGCCGGACGTATCCGGGATCTGAGAGAGATCGAGGGGCTCACCGAGATCTATATGGCGGAGGAGACCGGTGTCCCGCTGGAGGAGTACCGCGCCTGTGAGGCCGGGGAGTGCGACCTGAATTTCGCCTTCATCTACCGCTGCGCCCAGATCTTCCGGGTGGATGTGACGGACATCATTGAGGGGTCCAGCCCGCGGCTTGCCAACTACACCCTCACACGGGCCGGGGAGGGCCAGCACATCGAGCACGCCCACGGCATGACCTACTTCAACATGGCCCCTCACTTCAAAAAGAGGGTGGCGGAGCCGCTGTATGTGCTGGCGGAGTACAGCGATGAGGCCCAGCTGCGGCCCATCGAGGTCACCAGCCACGAGGGGCAGGAGTGCGACATTGTTTTACAGGGGCAGTTAAAGGTGCAGGTGGGGGAGCACATTGAGATTTTGAACCCCGGCGACACCATCTACTACAACTCCACCGCCCCCCACGGGATGATCGCCACCGGCGGGAAGGACTGCATCTTCTACGCCATTGTCTTAAACTCCGCCGAGGACATCCCCCTCCCCGCCAAGGAGAAGAAGCTGGAGCGGCGGACGGTTCCCGGCGAGGAGCGGGAGAAGCGGATCTGGGAGGACTTTATCGACGTAGCCGAGGGGGAGGACGGGTCCCTTCAGTCCATCTCCTTCAAGGACCCGGACCACTTCAACTTCGCCTTCGACGTGGTGGATGAGCTGGCCCGGCGGAAGCCGGAAAAGCTGGCTCTGCTCCATGTGGACAAGAACAAGGTGGAGCGGTGCTTCACCTTTGAGGACATCTCACGGGCCAGCAATCGGGCCGCCAACTATTTTAAGAGCCTGGGCATTCAGCGGGGGGACCGGGTGCTGCTGATCTTGAAGCGGCACTACCAGTTCTGGATTGCCATGATGGGCCTCAACAAGCTGGGGGCTGTGGCGCTGCTGGCGTCCAACCAGATGCTCTCTCACGATTTGGAGTACCGCTTCAAGGCCGCCGGCATCACCGCTGTGGTGGCTACCGGGGACGACCAAGTGCCCGAACATGTGGAGGAGGCCGCGGCGGCGGTTTGTCCCGGGATGACCAAGATCCTGGTCAATGGTGTCCGGGAGGGGTGGCACGACTTCGACAGTGAGTATACCATGTTCCGCTCCTCCTTCCCCCGCGCCGAGGACGCGCCTCAGGGGGAGGACCTGCTGCTGATGTTCTTTACATCCGGCACCACCGGCTATCCCAAGGCCGCCGCCCACTGCCACAAGTATCCGCTGGGGCACTTCATCACCGCCAAGTACTGGCACTGCGTGGACCCGGAGGGGCTGCATCTCACCATCAGCGACACCGGCTGGGCCAAGAGCATGTGGGGCAAGCTGTACGGCCAGTGGCTCAATGAGGCGGCGGTGTTTGTCTATGACTTTGACCGCTTTGATGCCCACGACATCCTGCCCATGTTTGAGAAGTACCACATCACCACCTTCTGCGCACCGCCGACGATGTACCGGATGCTTATCAAGGAGGACATCGGAAAGTACGACCTCTCCAGCATCCAGCACGCCACCATTGCCGGGGAGGCGCTGAATCCGGAGGTCTTCCACCAGTTCCAGAAGGCCACGGGCCTCAGCGTCATGGAGGGGTTCGGCCAGAGCGAGACCACGGTGATGATCGGCAACCTTATCGGCATGAGCCCCAAGGTGGGGTCCATGGGCAAGCCCGTGCCGCTGTACCCGGTGGACTTGGTGGATGCCGAGGGCGAGAGTGTGCCGGTGGGGCAGGTGGGCGAGATTGTCATCCGGGCGGATCGCGAGGATATCTGCGGGCTGTTCCGCGGATACTACAACAATCCCGAGGGCACCGACGCCGCCTGGCATGACGGGCTGTACCACACCGGGGATACCGCGTGGCGGGACGAGGACGGGTACTTCTGGTATGTGGGCCGGGTGGATGATCTCATCAAGTCCAGCGGCTACCGGATCGGGCCCTTTGAGATCGAGAGCGTCAT
>CANPBB010000006.1 GCA_947572235.1 uncultured Clostridia bacterium | reverse complement strand
CGATACGTCATTGACTGGCCGGACAGTGTCACAGGGACAATCGACAAGGCAAAGGCGGAACTGGCCACCCGCCCCGCTGCTTCCGACCTGACGTACGACGGCAGCGCACACCCCCTTGTCACCGAAGGCACAACGGTTAACGGCATCGGTACAATCAAGTACAGCCTATACCAGAACAGCGGGTATTCGGAGAATATCCCCACCGGCACCAACGCCGGAACATACACCGTCTGGTATAAGGTAGAGGACGACGTGAACTTCACCGGTATCCCCGCCGCGTCTGTCGAAGTGGAGATCAAGAAGGCGACCCCGAAGATCAATACTTACCCCACGGCATCCGGTACTGCGGGACAGCTGCTGAGCGATATTCAATTGAACGGCGGCGCAATAGAAGGCAGTGTGACGGGCAAGTTCGCTTGGGAGGATGGCAGCGTCCAAGCTGTAAACGGTACTTCGTATCATGTGATCTTCACGCCGGACCCGGCCTACACTGCCAACTACAACACGGCCACAATCCAAGTCCAAGTGACCGTCACCAGCTCCGCCCCCACCCCCAGCGGCGGCGGTTCCAGCTCCGGCGGCACTGCCACCAGCAGTACCCCGACAAAGACCACCGTCCAGAACGGCACGGCGAGCACCGTAGTGAGCGCCGCGGACGGCAGCAAGCTGGTGCGCGACGCGGCGGCGAATCAGAGCCAGAGCATCGTCATCAAGCCGGAGATCACCGGCGACGTGACCAAATCTCAGGTCTCTATCCCGGCCTCCACCGTGAGCCAGATGAGCCGTGAGACCAGCGCGGCCCTCACCGTCTCCGCCCCCATCGCCGACGTGACCATCCCCAATGGGGCGCTGGATACCCTGAGCCAGGGCGGCGGCACCCTCAACGTAGTCACCGAGCAGGTGGAACAGGGCATTGCCCTGACCCTGACCGCCGGCGGCAAGGCGGTGGAGAACGTCCCCGGCGGCGTGACCCTCTCTGTCCCGGCGGCGGACGCCGGCCCCGGCACGGTGGCGGTGCTGGTCCACGAGGACGGCACCCGGGAGACGCTGCGAAAGAGCATTGTGGAGGACGGCAAGGTGAACATCCCCCTCAGCGGCTCCGCCACCGTGGAGATTGTGGACAACAGCAAGAGCTTTGCCGACGTCCCGTCCACCAACTGGGCCGCCGACGCCGTGGCCTTCGCCAGCGCCCATGAGCTGTTCAGCGGCACCAGTGAGACCACCTTCAGCCCGGACCAGTCCATGAGCCGCGGTATGCTGGCAACTGTGCTCTACAGCCTGGAGGGCCGGCCGGATCAGGCACTGACCATGCAGGACCTGACAGACGGATACAGCGACGTCAGCGGCGACGCTTGGTATGCCGACGGTATAGCCTGGGCCGTGGAGAACGGCATCGCCAACGGCTACGGCAACGGCACATTCGGCCCCAACGACAGCATCACCCGGGAGCAGCTCGCTGTCATGCTGTGGAAGTACGCGGGCAGCCCCAAGGCGAGCGGCCAGAACCTCTCCTTCACGGATGCGGACCAAGCCAGCGGCTATGCCCGGGAGGCCCTGAGCTGGGCCGTGGAGAACAGCATCCTCAGCGGCTACGGTGACGGACAGCTCGTCCCCAGAGGAACAGCCACCCGTGCCCAAGCGGCGCAGATGCTGAAAAACTTCATGGAGAACACCTGAAAAGCCCTCCATGGCGTCCCTTCCAGCCCCTACGCAAAAACCGCCCTGTGCCAGAAATGGCACAGGGCGGTTCTCTATTTGGATTGCTTTTATCCCCTTTGGGAGCACCCTGCCGGCTACCTGCGCACAGGCGGATGCAGATCCCAATCGGGGAAACAGCTGGCAAACCCCTCCAGGTTCTGCGTCAGCATGACCTTCTCCATCCTCTTCAAGTCGGAATCGTCCTGCCCAAACAGAGCCTCCAGCTCGTCAAAATCGCTCAATCCATCAAATCCCATTGTATCTGCCATACGATATCTCCTCCAAAATCATTTGCCTTTTTTACGCCACCACATCCCGGATCTGCTGGCTTTCAAAGGAGCGCACCATAGTCTTGGCGTGCTCCCACTCCCCCAGGGCTGCGGCAATCTGCTGCTTCCCCGATAGGATCCGGGCGTCATACTCCTCATTGGTCCGCAGGATATTTTCCGCCATCCGCTTACCGGCGCCGGAGGCGCTGAGATAGCAGAGCAGCGCTCCCACCAAGGCTGCGATACCCAGCGGCTGGGCCACAAAGAAACCGATTGCGCCCAAGACGGCTAAAACGAGCGCCGCCGTTTTCCACGTCTGGGGGTTCTTCTGGCGCACAGCCTGTAACGCGGCGGCCCGCCGCTGCTCCATGTGCCGCTCAAAATCCGCCTGCAAAGCGGCGTTGCTCCCGCTGTCCACAGCGGCTCCCTGCCAGTCCTCAATCTTTAGGGTGATCTGCTGGGGGAAGGAGGCCTTCTTCTCGGTGATGTAGTTGGTAAAGCCGCTGCGGATGTAGCTGCTCAAAAAGGACACCGCGGTCTTTTTTTCCGAGGGGCGGACATTCTCCTTCTCAATAATCACATTTGTCATCTGGCCGATGAGGTCAATGGTCTCCTCCGCCAGCCTCTGATCCGCCGACAGGATGGAGGCCCGCGCCGCGGCGGTGTCCCCGTCAAAATAGCGCACCGCCATCAGGTAGCGCTCCTCCTTGCGCAGAGGCTCCTCCTTGTCGTCACAGCGGCTGATCAGCGTGACCAGTGTCTGGTCGATGTCCTTCTTCAGCTTCTGCTGGTCCACCTCCACATGCTTCATCTGGGAGAAGTTGTGGGCAATCCGGTCTACGGAATTGATGCGGCTGATATAGTCATAGATCTCCCGGTACTCATGGACGCAGTTGCTCATCTGCGGGAACTGCCCCTCTAAATCCACGGTAAAATCCTCGCAGTAGGCGCGCCACTGCTCCGCCTGTCTGGCCTCAAAGTCGTTGCCGCTGCTCTGAATCTCCCGCATCCACTTTGCCACGTAGTCGTCGCACATATGCTTCTCATCCGGGCCGAACACCCCGTTGAGATAGGCGTTGAGGTAGGTGAAATTGGACTTGGTAAAGTTGACAGCCTTTTGCTTTGCAAAGTAGATGGACAGCCACTCATAGCAGGTGTCGGTGCGGTTGCTGCGGCGGCAGATCAGCGCCATGGCCAGCGCCGTTTTCTCCTCGTCCCGCTTCACCGCCTCGGCAATGGCCCGCTCGGCCAGATCCCGGTCATTGCCGATCCAGGCGGACACCGCCACCAAGCATGGGGCCAGCCAGTAGTCCGGCGTGGAGAGCATCAGCTCCTCCGTCACTTGGGAGATGGTTGTCTTTTTCACCAGGGCCAGATCCGTCGCCTGCAATACGCCCAGCATGGTCTCGCGGACATTCTTGTAGCCGCCGAAGTTCTGCTCCAGCTCCTGACGGACCCGGACCAGCTCTGTGGCCGCCTTTTGCAGTGCCGCGGTCCTTTTGTTCTCATTGACAAACCGCTCAAAGCTGCTCTTCAGCTCCTTCAAATCCTGGTTGACCGCCGCCAGTTCGCTGCTGACATCGTCCAGCCGCTGGTTGGTCTGGGAGACCGAATTTTCAATCCGGCTGGTGGCCATGGCCAAAGTGTCTATTCTGCGCTCTATCCCGCTGAGATTGATGTTGACCGATGTTGGTGAAGCCATACGTGCGCCCTCCTCTTCCTATATCAATGGGAGCCTGTAACACAGGCAAAAATCCTCCGCTCTCCGGCGTCCTGGGACTTGGTCAAGCTCCTACTGCATCCCCGCGTCCATCCGATATTTTTCGCACTTCTTCTGATAGACGCCCAAAAACTTCCCCCGCAGCTCCCCGTCCGCCATGGCGGAGATCACCGCGCCTACGTCTGCCATGTAGTGGTCATAGAAATACTGGGCCTTTGCCTTCAAATAGAAGCTGTCGCCGCTGTAGGGCGAATCCGGGTTGGTATCAATGGCCTTCAAAAGCGCGAAGCAGGTCTTTGGTATGCCGCAGTGGGCGGCCAGCTCCTGATACATTTCGGCCAGCTCCTTTGTCAGAAACGCCGCCGAGGGGCGCCTGCTGATCAGGTAGGGGCACAGCGTGTCAATAAACTCACACAGCTGCGGGCGGTCCTCCGCCGACTGCATATTGACCGCGATCAGCTGGATGGTATCCTCCTCGTAGTCCGCCAGACTGTACGCGGAGGACAGCAGCAGGCCCCGCAGATCCGTCACCTCGTCATACTCCAAAGCCACATCCCGGATCTGCTGGAAGAACCGCCGCATCGCGTCCGGCTTCCGCGCGGTAAACTCGTCGTAGTAGGCGAGGATATACATGGCCGGCGCGTTGTCCATGGAGATGTTCAAAACCTCCATGGCGTAGTGCCGCGCATCCTCCAGCTTCCCCTCCGAGAAAAAGCGGATGGCGTTGCGGCGGCTGAACACCACCTTCCCGTTGGCGTTCAGCGTCGCCCGGGAGTAGTACTCCTCCTTCCCGCACTGGTTGCAGAGCAAAATCCTCCGCTTCGGATCAAATGTCACTTGGGAGCTTCCGCAGCCGTGGCACTGCATTCCCTCCATATCCATTGTTATCACCCTCTATCCTATCGCTGTTTTCCGATTCTCATCGCGCCGAGGCCGCAGCGGCGCTCCGCGCCCGCCAGATGTGCTCCGCCTCGCGGAGCTTGTCCTGTATGAGGGAGGCCTCCCCGCCCTGGGAGAGCAGCGCCAGCAGCTCATCCAGCAGCCCCTCCATCTGCTTTTCCCGCTCAAAGGTACTGCCCGTGGTGATGTTGGAGCTGTAGTCCACAGCCTCCTTCAGCTTCAAAATCCGCTCCCGCACGCCCTGATCCTCCGCCAGCGCCAGCATAGCCCCCAGCTTCGCCGAGAGCTCCGCCGTGAGGGAGAGCTTCTCCTCCGTGCGCTCCAGCTGGGCGGAGAGCCGCTGGGCGCTCCGCTCCGCGCCGATGACCAGCGCCAGATAGCCCACGGCAAGGACAGCGTTGCCAAGCAGCAAAATCGGATTGAATCCGCCCAAATACCGCAGGATAAGCCAGGCATTCAGGGCCATCGCCGCCGCCACATAGCCAAAGGTGAGACAGATGGAGAGGGCGCCCGCCTCCTCCGCCTGTCTTGCGGAGGGGGTCCGAAAGAGCATCAGGTACAGTATGGCCACCACCGCCGCGGCCAGTCCGCAGAGCATAGCGCCGCTGCAGGGGAGCACTCCCGCCACAGCGGGGACTGTTAGACGCCAGATACATCCCGCCGCGGCAACCAGCAGCGCCAGCAGCTTTTTATTCGACAGTTTCATCCCCGCATCTCCTCAAGGTCAGATTTTCGTCCCGCACTCCGGGCAGAACTTGGCGCTGGGGGCCAGCTCCGTCCCGCAGCTGGGACAGGCGGACAGCATCCGCCGCCCGCAGCCGGAGCAGAACTTAGCCCCGGGGGACAGCTTCTCCCCGCATTCCGGACAGACCAGCCCGGCAGGCGCCAGCTTTGTGCCGCAGCCCGAGCAGAACTTGGCCCCCTCGGCATTCACCGCGCCGCATTCCGGGCACACCGCCTGTCCGGCCGGCGGCGCGGCGGGCTGGGGCGGCGCGGCGGCAATGGTCTGCTGGGCGATGGTGCTCATACCGGCGCCGAAGGCCCCGCCGACACCGAAGCCCATGCCAAGCCCCATCCCGGCCCCCATCAGGCCGCTCCCCTCGTTCTCCGTGGCGGAGCGCATAATGTCAAAGGACTGCTCCTGCTGATAGGTGAAGCCCTCCCGCTCCCGCATCCGCGCCCGGGCGGCGGACTCGATATCCATAGAGGCGGCGGAGCCCTCCGCCTCAATCTGCCGCCGCTTGCGCTGGATCTTCGCCTCGTTGATAATGCGCAGATCCTCGTCGGGGACGTTGATGTTGTGGAAGGAGAAGTTGTCCAGCGTCAGACCAAAGTCGTCAAAATGCCCCACCAGCGCCTCATAGATCATCCGGGAGAAATCGGAGAGGTAGGCGCTGATCTTCAAGACGCCGATCTGCTCACGGATGATCTGGTTTGCCAGCAGATTGGGGACGTACTCCAGAATTTTGGCACGCATGAAGGAGATCAGCTCCTCCCGCGTATAGTCCGCCCGCGTCCCCACCACCTTTTGCAGGAATTTCCTCGCCTGGAGCTCGGCCCGGCTGGTGTCAACCTGCTCAATATGGGCGCCGAAGAGCCCGTAGGCGCGGACATGGACATTCACATCCTCCTCGGGGTCCACCACCACAACAGGCGCCTGCGTCCCCCAAGACAGCTCGTTCATATAGGTCGTGTTGATGAAGTATACCGTGCTGTGAAAGGCCGACTCTCCCCCTGTCAGCGCGTGGGAGATATTCCGAAAGGGCGCGAAGCGGCTGTCCCCGGTCTCCAGCTTGATCTTGCAGGGCCCCATAAAGGTGGTGAGCTGGGCAATCCCCGTCCCGTCGTCGCCCAAAGAGCTCCCAACGTTCATATTGTTTGTAAAAACCGCCATCTGGGACGGCGCAACAATCAGATAGGAGCCATTGGGGAAGTCCTCGTACTCATATTTGTGGACAATCACCGAGGCCGCCCGGTCCGACTCCGGCTCCCACTTGATGACGTCAACAGAAAACGCCCCTAAAATACCTGAATGCTGTTTTTCCTTTGGGTTACTGCTTGTAAACAGAGCCACTTGAAAAATCCCTCCCTACATATTTGGGGTATGCTGCTATTCTCTATCCAGCAACAGGCCGACATGAATCCGGCGTGCTTACTTTTGACAGGATATCACAAAATATGTAAAATTTCAACATATTTTCCAAGCAGATATGTGATAGAATGACTAAATAGTATGGAAGCCTCCCTCAGCGCCTATACGGTCTGCCAAAACAGGAGGAGGCCGGCGGAATTTTTCTGCCGGCCTCCTCTTCGCTTGTCAGAAAACCAATAAATTGTCGCTGGCGGCAAGGGGGATGACGCGAAAGAAGCCAGACGAGCAGCCTTCCACAAAAATATTCTTACAGCCCTCTGGTTTTTCAGCCGTCCCCCTTCCTGCTTCACCGCTTCACCGCGCTTCGAGGAAACAAAAAGCCGCAATATGCCCGATGGCAGCTATACTTGCATAGGACGCGGACCCCCTCCCCTCTCCATCAACTCCCGCAGCATTTCCGGCGTCGGCTCTGATAATTTGGTGTACTTTCGCGCGACCCCTAAAAACTCCTGTATAGGCCCTCCTGAGCATTCGTCTTTAATTTTGTTTATCTTTGCTCCCCCTCTCCGATATTTTTTGCTGTCTGTTTTATAGGGAGCATATGAAAATGTCCCAAAGAGCCGGATTTGGGAAGGCTCCCCAACAAGCATTTTTGCGCGCCCAAGTCCGGCAAAATTTCGGAGTATGGCCATACCCGAATTGCTTGTTATGATTTTCGAATGAAAAATTCGGGAATCATACATTTGATTTGAGCTGTTCAGCTCGCCGCTGTTTCGGCGGCAGCCGCAAAACATGGCACATATGACGTCCTGCCTTTCCGTTCGGACATAATAAAAGCACGCGGATCTTGAAAGTATCGCGTTTGAAAACATCGGGCTTATAACATCCCGCTCTTGCGTTATGCTGCGGAATATGTTAAAATAAAACCAAACTAATAAATTTGTTTTTATTTTCAGAAAGGCGGTGGCGCATGCCGAAGGTAGCTTATTCTGAGGAGGATAGGGAGCGCATCAAAAGGGAACTTGTTGCAGTTGGCCTTGAACTGATGGCAAAACAAGGTATACAGCATACTACTGTGGAGCAAATATATAAAAAAGTCGGTATTTCAAGAACTTTCTTTTATTCTTTTTTTGCGACGAAAGAAGATTTGATCGTTGAAACGCTGTACTTGCAGCAGCCAAAAATTATTGAGCAAGTGCAAAGGCTGATGGCTGACCCTGCTTTAAGCTGGCGTAGTGCCGTAAAACAATTCCTCTATGCCTGCTGCAACGGAGAGGAAAATGGCATTGCCGTTTTAACGATTGAGGAGCAGCAGCTTATTTTCAAACGGCTGTCAAAGGAAAGCTATCAAACGTTCCGTCAAAAACAGCTCCGCCTTTTTGGAGAAATATTAGAAAACTTTGGTATCAAGGCAGACGCGGCAAGGGTCAATTTATTCACAAATTTGAGTCTGACAGTGATGGTTGTCCGCAGGGCGATCCCTAATACATTGCCTTTGTTTGTTCCCGAGGCGGCCGATGAGACAGTTGACTTTCAAATAAACGCTATTGTGGATGCTCTGGAAAAATTAAAAGCGGAGTCTGCCTCTTGCGTAATGGGAAGGAGAACATCCGTCTGAATATCGGTTTTGGCCCCATATTCAGGCGGATGTTGTTTCCATCAAAATAAAGACAAATTTAATTATTTATTTTTATTTTAGCCGATGGGAACTAAACCAAAACGCAAAAGAGAAAACAAGATTCATTTATGATACTGTGGGTACCGCCCAATTCAGTTTCATATAAAAACATCTAAGATATTGGGAGGAAAAATGATGGGATTTTTTAGTAAACTATTTAAGGGGCCCGAAATTGACATGGAAAAGAGCAGCGCAAATGCGAAGAAAATGCGTGCCCTATTTAACCAAGCCGTCGAAGATGGGGACAAATACAGGCTGATTTTCGGATATACCGAGGATGTGGGCCGTTTCAACTATGGATTTGTCCATGGAAGCAAAACCAAAATTGGCAATCTAATTGTCGGCTGGAACGAAGCCGGCCAGACAATTGTGGTCGTTCCCACAATCCCTGATCTTTCTGGCTGCGGCGATCCGACGTACTATCGCCGCTCTGAAATTTTGAAAGCCTATCGAAATACGTACCCTACCGATGCGTTCATCATCTACCCGGACAAAAAGGGGTACATCGGCATCAATGCCTACGACTGGCTGGAAGATGAAAAGCTGTATGTTTATGTATCACAGGAAGAGGAGCTGGCCGCTTTTACCGACTTCTTTATGAACCGTTTTGCAACAAAGTGAGGCAAAAAGATGCCGATAGGAGGAAAAGGAGCGTCCCTGCTGTCCCTTATGATGGTGTTTCTATTTGGCAATCTGTGCTTTCACTTCATAGAAGCAGTCCCGCGACGGATTAAAACGCGATTTGCGCGTTACCAAAAAGCCGCGGCACGGCATCCGCCCCCCCGAGACAAGGAGAATAAAAAATGTTTGATATAAACGAGATTATGAAACGGGCACAGCAAGCAAAGGAGCAGGCGCTTGATTCTGTGAAAGAAGCCGTGGAAAAAACCGAAAGGCGAATCAATGAAATCGAGGTTCCCGGCTCTGAAAAAGGCGCATCTGCATCTGCCGCCGAAGTTGAAAATCGGACTTCCGTTGACGCGCAGCGTCAAGTGGACATTCTTGGGCAGGCATTTGGGCCAGACAGTATGGCTCAAATGGCAGTCAATGGGGAAGTGCTGCAAAAGATGGTAAATGACAAGGTTGCTGAAGCAGCTTCATCTGCTGCCGAGGACTTGATGGAGCGTCTTTTCGGAGAAGATATGGGCGTGCTTGCGGCGGCTTTGGAGACGCTGGAAATGGAAGACGCGGACAATGGGAGCGAGCTTCCCTTCGACCTGTCGCTGGAAGAAAAGCTCTATGCCGCTTTGGAAGAAGCCATGGCCCGGCTTGCGTCCATGCCTGAGCCAGAAGCGATTTTATATCAAAAGGACGATGCGAAATGGGAGCGCTTTGGCATCCTGCTGTCAGGCATTTTATCGACTCTCAACAGCCACAATTTGGACAGTATGGATGTGGAGGCGCATATCCCCGTGATGGAACAGAAAATGGTGTCCCTTGTACGCCGCTCTTGGGGGATAGACGGCCGGAGCGGCTTGCTGGATATGATCCGTTATCTGGCGCAGGAGGGATATATCCTGCGGTATCAGCTTTATAGCGAGGCATCTTCACCGGAGGAACTGATGGACGAAGCGATGGACGGGGAGGATCGTGAGTCTGCCAGTCGGGCGTGGCGGTTTGCGCAGCGGTATAAGGGCCGGTATGCCCCCAACTTTATGGCTGGGTGGGACGTTGGCCGAGCGGCGATGCTGACACGCTGGGGATGCTATTTAGGCTGGCTCACAGAAAGCGAGGCCGCTGGTATTCTATGGGAACTCTCCCAGAAGGTTACGAAAGAACTGCATAGTTGGCGTGAGTTTGCCCAGTCTTATCTTTTTGGTGGTCTGATGTGGAAGCTGCTGTGTGGTGACAGCTCCGCGGAAAGCTACTTGGGCTGTCTTGCAGATGCCGCTGCGGACCTATTGACTGGGAAAGCCGGACAGGGCAACGGACAATGGCGTGATTGCCCTTGGCCTGCAAAAAGCAAGCAGTACCCGCCGAAAGGGGATTTCGGCGGGTACTGCTGATGGAACGCTGATACGGCAATGATATGGAGACCGCTCAATCCTTCGGGGCAAAACGCTCTGTCGTTATGCCGGTCAGGAGGTCCGTTGTGTAATAGTACGTCCCCGCCTCCTGCATGACCTCATCGGTAACAAAGTTGATGAGGGTCTCATCAAAATGGAATGAGTACGTCAGGGTTTTGCCGTCAGCGGTGATGGCCACATTGGTTGCCTGCGCGTTTGCGCCGCTGTTGCTCCGCAGCGGCAGGGGGAGGTCTATCCGCTTGACACCTAATGGGGAGCTTGGTTTGTAGATCAAATGAAGGCCATAGAATGTTCCGCGAGAGCCGCCGCTATAGGATGCGTTTACAACCGTGCATAGCTCCGTTTCCGTATAGTCAAAATCGCACCACAGGCCATCTATGGCCAGTTTTGCCAACTCTGCCTGATAAAGCGCCCGCTCCTCAGCAGATGTTTCCGTCTGATCCGGCCCTGTGGGCGCAGGAGCGCTGCCGGGGAAGGCCGTTTCAAACTGCTCCTTCGTAAACGTCCCCTTCGCAATCAGCGTGTCCGCCAAGGTTTCTGTACGGCCCTTCTCATAGGCGAACAGCGCCGCGCTTGTCATTGCCACCGCGTCAGCCCGAAGAAATTCCTCCCGATTGACTCCGGCAGGCACGATGCCGCAGTTCTCCGCTAAATTCCAAGGGTTATCCCAGACAAAGTCTTTTCCCACACCCTCAGAATAGCCTAAAGCCCGGAGGAGCAATGTTGCGTACATCGCTCCGGAAGCGGTATCCGACGCGCCAAATTCTGTGTCGGAGAGGCCCATAGCAAGCTCAGCGGCATAGGCGCAGGATATATACCCGTCAGCCCAAGAGGGCACATCGGTGAAAGGGTGTGCCTTCTCACAGGCTTCGGCTTCCGCTCCCCGGCCAAGAGCCCGAACCAGCATAGTCACCGCTTCCGCCCGGTTCAAGGGCTCATTCAGGGCAAAGTCCGTTGTGTTATCTTCGTTTTTTCCCCGTCCCATAAAGAGCCCCAACGCCTCCAGCTGAGAGGCCGACTCCGCTTGGCTCTGCAAGTCCCTGTTCTCGGCGGCGGCTACAGGAATCAAGGCAGCGCATAATAAAATAGCTGTTAAGACAGATAGGATTCGTTTCATATGCGTATCTCCTTATCTAACGCAAATATCGTCTAAGATTCTTCTGGCACAAATCGCTCCGCAGTCTCGCCGGTCAAAAGATTGGTAGTATAGTAATAAGTTCCCAACGGATGTTCCTCCGGGTACGGAAAGCCCTGTTGGTTGATCTTATTATCAAACCTGCAAATATAGCTGAGCGTTAAGCCATCCCAACTAAGGTGCATATCTTCAATATCTCCCGGCTTGCCCATGGCGTTGACTTGAGGCTGGGGCAGTTCTATTATAGTCCCCTGTTTAAGAGGAGAGCCGGGCCTATAGATCAATACCGCGCTGTTAAAAACGCCATGGGTCCTGCTCCACTTATAGCTGACAATCGTACAGGGCACAGCCTCGATCTGGCTGCAAATCAAAAGCTCGTCATCTTCAAGAAACCGGTTTAGGGTGTGCTCATAGATCTCCTGCTCCTGCTCTGTGGGAGTATAGTTTTTTATCCGATAAACAGCGGATGCTTTGGGATACAGCGACACGAGAACGATCAGTATAGCGAGCAATAGGATACCCGTCAACGCGATTCTTACTTTTTTGCTCGTTTTCAAATAGATACTCCTTTGATCAAGTTTGCGTGGCCTGATTTAGGCAGATACGCCTGCAAGCTTTCCCCCGCCTATGCTGGTGCTGATATGAGAGCGGCGATTTGGAGATGCAAGAAAACTTCTGCATGGGGATCACCTCTTCCCAATCATGCTGCCAACTATTATAACCCTATAAATGACAAAATGCAACAAAAACGCAGAGCAGTTGCCAGCTTTTCGTCCACTCTAATATCTTGGTATAACATTACCCCACTACATCCACCATACAGCAATGCCGCTGCGGGGCCTCCCCGATACCGCCTGCGAACTTGTCATAGGTCATGGTATCGTAGCAGGGTCCTTCGTATTCATCTTGGGGAATAGCCGCGTTTTTAGAAGCATACTTCTGTGCAAGCCCTTTCAGCCCGTCAGCAACCTTACCCGTCCACACACCCAAATCAGTCCTTTCCGCGTACATACAGCACGTTCATGGAAGTTTGCGAAAAGTGTTGAGAACATTTTTAGGACCGCCGGGCTGTTTTCACACTGAACCGTACCAAACTTGTGCCCGCACTTCCGCTTCCGGATACTGCCGCAGCAAATACGCTTTGACATCCCCGCCGCTGGCCGCATCCAGCGCCGCAGATAAAACCTCATGCCGGTCTTCCCGCCGGCATCTATTTTGCGGAGCAGCTCACGGGCTCATGTGGCGGGCACAGCGTTAGTCCCCAGCCCCGCGACATCCACAAAACGGCGATGAAAGGAGCGCCTGCCGGAAACCAGAATATCACCTGATTTTCGATATTGCTGACGCAGCGGTTTCTTTGCTTCCGGTGCGCCTTTGGCAAGCCCCCTCTAAAGCTCAAAATCGGTGGTGCCGCAATAACCGCCCACATACCGGCCGCGTCCACAGCGTCCCCTTAAAATCGCTTTCTTTTTTTCACCGTCAAAACCACAAATCCAAATCCACATCCCCCTGGATCCCCGCCACGCTGCCGCTCTGCGAATACTGCCACAGATCAAAGTGGTAATAAAAATCCGGCGCGGCGCCATACTCCGCCAGCCACAGCTCATAGTCCGTCAATTGCCGCAGATCGTAGTGGAGATACCCCTGGGTCTGATTAAAATAGACCGCCGGCCGGTAGCCCGCATCCTCAACCCGCTTGCAGAAGGCGGCGGCGCAGCGGGTCAGCATCTCCCCATTTAGGCCGTCGGTGCGGGCCTCACTGTTATGGATCGGCTCCCAGTCAAAGGCGATGGGGAGGGCCAGCGCCTGCCCGTCCAGCACACTCAGCACATAGTCCGCCTCCTCCTCCGCCTCCTCGGGGGTGATGGCCTGGGAGAAGAAGTAGACCCCCACCTCCAGCCCGGCATCCAGCGCCCCCTGAAGGTTTTGCGCGAAGGTCTGATCCAAAAACAGCCCGCCCTCGCTGTAGCCCCGATAGCCCAGACGAAGCATGGCAAAGTCAATGCCGTCCCCGGCCACCGCCGTCCAGTCGATGTCGCCCTGATACTTGGACACATCAATCCCCGCCTTGGCCTGCCGCCCCTCCGCCTCATAGGCGGCCCGCCCCCGCTCATCCCTGAAAAACCCCTCCCGCTGGTAGGGGTTGAGGGGCATCCCCTCCAGCGGCGTCAACAGCATGTCCCCAAAGGGGAACGTCACCGGCTCCTCCGCCGGAATATCGGGAGGCGCCTCCGGCCCCTCAGGCTCCCGCAAAACAAGAAACAGCGCCGCGCCGGCCATCACCAGCGCCAAGACAGAGATCACCAGCGCCAGAACGCTCAGGCCGCCCCCTCGAACCGGCCCCGGCGTCCCTGCCACCGTCCGCTCCTTCAGCTCCAACCCGGCCCGCCCATCATACATGGTACCTTCCTCCCCATTCGACAATTTTCCCTATCATACCACAAAACCGCCGGCAGTGCAAAAAAAAGCCGAGCTCTTTCAAGCCCTTTACAAATCTTGAAAACTCCGCTATAATTCCGACTGTCTCCTATCTCAAAAAAGGGGGAGTATTTCCCATGGACAAAATCGCATTCATCACCGGCTCCTCCCGCGGAATTGGCCGGGCGGTGGCCTGCCGGCTGGCCCGTGAGGGATACGCCGTGGCCATCCACTACCTGCGGGCGGAGGACTGCGCCCGCTCCCTGCTGGAGCAGCTTCTGCGCGAGGGGTGTCGGGCCGCTGTGGTGCAGGCTGACGTGGCGGACCGGGAGGCCGTCACCGCCGCCATCCGCCAGGCGGAGGCGGCGCTGGGGGGACCGGTTTCCCTGCTGGTCAACAACGCCGGCATTGCCGAACAGCACCTGTTTCAGGACGTGACCCCCGCCTTCTGGCGGCGGATCTTCGCCGTCAACGTGGACGGGGCCTACCACACCATTCAGGCGGTGCTCCCCGCCATGCTCCACGAGAAGCGGGGGTGCATTATCAATACCTCCTCCATCTGGGGACAGCGGGGGGCCTCCTGCGAGGCGGCCTACTCCGCCACCAAGGCCGCCCTCATCGGCCTCACCCGGTCCTTAGCCATGGAGCTGGCCCCCTCTGGCATCCGGGTCAACTGCGTGGCCCCCGGCGTCATCCGCACAGACATGGTGGAGGTGCTGGGGGCGGACACTCTGCGCTCTCTGGCGGAGGAGACCCCGGTGGGGCGTTTAGGTACCCCGGAGGACATCGCCAACGCCGTGGCTTTCCTGGCCGACGACCGCGCCTCCTTCCTCACCGGACAGGTGCTCACCGCCGACGGCGGCTTCATCGTATAGCCATGGAGCTGCGGCTGTACACCTCCGGCGACTGTCCGGCAATGGCGGCACTGTTTCAGGAGACCATCCGCACCGTAAACGCCGCCGACTACGCCCCGGAGCAGCTGGACGCCTGGGTCGGCGGAGAGGTGGACCTCCCCGCTTGGGACCGCTCCTTTCGCGCCCATCTGACCCTTGTGGCGGAGGAGGCGGGAGAGATCATAGGCTTTGCCGACATGGACGCCTCCGGCTATCTGGACCGGCTCTATGTCCACCCCAGCCACCTCCGCCAAGGCGTCGCCACCGCCCTCTGTGACGCCTTGGAGGCCGCGGTAGACGCGCCGCGCTTCGTTGCCCACGCCTCTCTCACCGCCCGCCCCTTCTTCGAGCACCGGGGCTACCGGCTCATCCGAGCGCAGCAGGTACAGCGCCGCGGCGTCATGCTGACCAACTTTGTCATGGAGAAGCGCCGGGAGAGCGGAAAACATCATTAGAAAAGGTGCCGTCCCCTTTTGGGACAGCACCTTTTTCATATCCGCTCAATAATTCTCCGCATGCACCTCAAAGTACGCCTGCGGATGGGCACAGACGGGGCACACCTCGGGGGCCTTCTCGCCCACCACGATGTGGCCGCAGTTGCGGCACTCCCAGACCTTCACCTCGCTCTTGGCAAAGACCGCCTGCGTCTCCACATTTTTCAGCAGGGCGCGGTATCTCTCCTCATGGTGCTTCTCAATCTCCCCCACGGCGCGGAACTTCGCCGCCAGCTCAGGGAAGCCCTCCTCCTCGGCGGTCCGGGCAAAGCCCTCATACATATCCGTCCACTCATAGTTCTCGCCGTCGGCGGCGGCGGCTAAATTCTCCGCGGTGGAGCCGATGCCGGCAAGCTCCTTGAACCACAGCTTGGCGTGCTCCTTCTCATTGTCGGCGGTCTTGAGGAACAGCGCGGCGATCTGCTCAAAGCCCTCCTTCTTGGCCTTGGAGGCGAAATAGGTATACTTGTTCCTGGCTTGGGACTCCCCGGCAAAGGCGGCCAGCAGGTTTTTCTCGGTCTGTGTACCGGCATATTGGGACATGATGTATTCTCCTTTCTTTCTGCCGCCGGCAAGCCGGCGGCTGCGGGGGGAATGCCCCCTTCGGTAAATCTTACCACATTTCCCCCCGCGAGGCAATCCCCGCCGGAAAAAGTTTTCCGGCGGCCCCCCTCACCGCCGGGCCGCCACCACATGGACCGTATCCCCCGGCCCTTTCCCCAGCGCGGCGCGGATGTCCTTCAAAAGGCCTAGGACATAGCAAATCCGCCCCCGCTCATCCCGCAGCCCCATATTGACAATGCTGCCCTCATAGCCGATGCCGTCAAAGGCAGCCCGGACCTTCACCCGTCCGGCGCCGAACTCCTCCCGGATGTCATAGGGAAAGACGACATAGGCCCCGCCGGACTCCGGGACACCGTGGATCACGGCGTCAAATTCATACCGCTCCCTGAT
The DNA here is from genome assembly GCA_947572235.1 of uncultured Clostridia bacterium. Classification (GTDB taxonomy): domain Bacteria; phylum Bacillota; class Clostridia; order Oscillospirales; family Oscillospiraceae; genus CAJFPI01. The sequence goes on along the minus strand of CANPBB010000006.1, from coordinate 42,804 downwards.
GGCTTTTCCCCGTCCCCCTTCATCTGGTCCATCCACTTCTTCCGCTCCACCCAGCGGCCCAGCGCAAAAGCGATAATCCCCACGCCAATACCGGTCTGCACGCAGAAGATCAAGCTCTCAATCTCCCCGGGGAGCTCGCCGCCCAGCGCCGTCTCAAGAACCGGGGTGAACCACGGCTCATAGGCCTCGCCGGTGACCTCCGCCACCATCTCGCTGCCCGCGTCGTCGGAGCCGCCAAAGGCCGCCCCCGGCCGGAGAAACAGGGGCAGTACCACAATCAAAAGCGCAATCCCCAAAAGCGCAGCCACAAGGCCCTTACTGCTTCTCTGCTTCATGTCGCATTCCCTCCCAAATAGCCGACGGCGCGCAGCTCCCGGGACGCATAGGTCTCCAGAGCGATAATAATCACCACCGTGAGGATGCCCTCCACCACCGCCAAGGGGAGCTGCGTGGGGGCAAACACACCCAAAAACTTCACCAGCGCGGCGCCCACGCCCCCCTCCGGCGCCGGATGGGCCACGGCCAGCTGAACACTGGTGACACAGTAGGTAAAGAGATCCCCCAAAAACGCCGCCAGAAAGACGCTGACCCTCCGGTTGACCTTAGCCGCCTGAAGGCCCTTGTAGAGCCCATAGGCCGCCAGCGGTCCGGCGATAGCCATGGAGAAGCAGTTGGCCCCCAGCGTGGTAAAGCCGCCGTGGGCCAGCAGGAGGGCCTGAAAAATCAGGACAATCAGCCCCAGCACGCTGGTGGCCGCGGGCCCGAAGAGAATGGCGCCAAGGCCTGTCCCCGTCATATGGGAGCAGCTGCCGGTAACGGAGGGGATCTTCAGTGAGGAGATCACAAACACAAAGGCTCCGCACAGGGCCAGCAGCAGCAGATTCTGATTCTGCTCCCCCGCCTTCGCCTTGATCCGCCCCGCGCCGATGACTAAAAACGGCAGGCAGACGACGCCCCAAACCGCGCACAGGGCCGGCGGCAGATAGCCCTCCATAATATGCATGGCGCTGGCCGCCGGCGCGGCGGCTGTTGCCACCAGCAGCGCCGTCAGCAGCGTCAATATGGTTCTCTGTCTCTTTGACACAGTATATTCCTCCTTCATATAGCCTGTAAATTTATCGACCCAAATCTATATAAAGCGTCCCGCCCCGGGAGCGGTCCGCCATTTCCCGTCGTTATCCTCCGCAGCTGTCCAGCAGCTCCTCCACGCTCCGGGGATAGTCTTTGCCGCCGGCAATCCCCCGCCGGCGCAGGCCCTCATAGAGATCCAGCAGCATAGGGCGGCGCAGGCCGGCCCTCAAAAGCACCTCCCGGTCCTGAAACACCGGCAGCGTCCCGCCGTCGGCGATGATCTCCCCTCCGTGGAACACCACCACCCGCTCCGCCCAGCGGTAGGCAAAGTCCACGTCGTGCGTGGACAGGAGGATGGTCTTTCCCTGGAGGGCCAGCCGGTCCAGCACCTCCTCCAGCAGCGCCGCGTTCTGGGGGTCCAGGGAGGCGGTGGGCTCGTCAAAGATGATGATCTCCGGGTGCATGGCGATGATGTCCGCGATGCTCACCCGCTTTTTCTCCCCGCCGCTGAGGTAGTGGGGCGGGCGGTCCCGGTAGGCGGAGAGATTCAGGCAGGCGAGGGCCTCCTCCGTCCGGGAGAGGACCTCCTCCTTGGGGAGCTTCAGATTCATGGGGCCGAAGGCCACCTCCTGCCCCACTGTGGAGGCGATGATCTGGTCGTCGGCGTTCTGAAACACGATCCCCACCCGCCGGCGCAGCTCATGGACGGCCCTGTCCGTCACCTCCCTCCCCCGGCAGAGCACCGCGCCGCTGTCCGCTCGGAGTACGCCGTTGAGGTGGAGAAAGAAGGTGGACTTCCCGGCGCCGTTGGACCCCATCACCGCGATCCGCTCCCCGGCGGCAATGTCCATGCTGACGCCGTTGAGGGCCCTGTGGTCCCCGTCATAGGTGTAGCAGAGGTCCCGCGCCTGTAAGATGTTCTCCCGCTCCAACGTGCTCACCTCCCCATCCAGCCTATAGCCGCCAGTGCCGACAGAAAAAGCGCCGCCCACAGAACCTGCGCCGGACGGACCGGCTTCTCCTCCGTCAGAAAGGCTATCTCCCCGTCGTAGCACCGGGAGAGCAGCGCCTGATAGTAGGCGTTCCCCCGCCGCAGGGACACCACCAGCAGATTGGCGGCCGTCCGGGCAAAGGTGGTCAGGGAGGTCCGGTAGTCACAGTAGCCCAGGCGGGAGGCCGCGGCACAGCGCATCCGGCACTGGGCATCCATCAGAATAAAGATATAGCGGTAGATCAGATGCATCAGCTCCACCAGCAGCTTGGGGACGCGGAGGGCGCGCAGGACGTGGATCACCTCCCCGGCGGGGGTGGAGAGGGTCAGCATATACATGGCGCTCACCGCCCCCAGGGCCTTCAGCACAAGGCACAGGGCCATCCGGAGGCTCCCCCTGGTGGCGTAGAGATAGAAAAAGCCTAAATGTACCCGATAGTCCCCCACCGGCTGGCGGGACACGCTGAAGGCGATGGCGGCGCTGCCCATCACAAGGAAGAGGAGGGGGACCGCCAGAAGCGACAGGTACCGCCGGAGGGGCAGCTTCCCCAGCACCACGGTGACAAAGGCCGTGGACAGCAGCACCGCGGCGGAGAGGAGGGGGCTGTCAAAGGCGATGCAGAGGAGGATACAGGCGGCGGAGAGGGCGGCCTTGTAGCCGCTGTTCCAGCCGCGGATGGCCGAGGCATAGGCGCAGTAGTCCAGGGAGAGCACCGCGCCGCCGTGCCGATGGCCGCCGGAGCGGCAAGTCTGTTGTGTCATAGCGTGCTCCTGTAACTCTGGGTAAGAAGATAACGAAAAAGCGGAAAAAACGAGGGGGGAACAGCGGGAAAATGGGGAAAGAAAATGAAAAGGACCCTATTCTGACAAGCAGAATAAGGCCATGCCCTTGGTGTTCTTTTCCCGCTGCCCAGAAAACATCCAGTCCCTCAGGGCAGGTCTCCTGACTTATGCCTCATCCTTGGAACGCCTTCCCGTTTGCACAGTGGCTTCTTGTTCCTCGTCCGCATTTACAGTAGTGGCTGCTGTGGAGGCTTCGCACCTCACTTCCCTATTGTGACAGCGGAGCTGTCACCCTGAGAGCAATGCAATTGTAACAGGGCCGCGCACCGCGCCCCTCTGTAGTTTTTTATTATAGCAGTCTTTCCCCACCCTGTCAAGAAATTTCTCCCTCCGAGATCGTCCCCGCCCGCCGCCTCCCGTCCTTTGAATCACTTCGCCAAACCGCGCCCGTCCTCCCCCAATGCGGCAATGATTTGATAGGACAGGCGCACACGGCCTGAGGGGTACGCCGCATCCGCGGCAGAGCCTCCGACGGCTGCGCTGTGTGCGCCCCTGCACATAAAAGCCTCCCATCGGAACACGCCCTTCTTAAACCGCCGGGCCTCCTCATTCTTGACTTTGCCGTCAGCGTGTGTTATTTTATTTCGGACAGCGAGGATGCTGCATGATATATCCATCAATTGCATCTGTAATTTCAGGCAGAAGCTCAGCAGAAGCGGGAGAGCCGCATGAAATATTCCACACGCCTCAGCGACGCGGTACACATCGCGTCCTTTATCCGCCTCAACCCCACCCAAGACCTGTCCAGCGGAGCCATTGCCCACAGCATCCGGACCAACCCCTCCTATGTGCGCCGGCTCATGTCGGCGCTGAAGCGGGCCGGACTGCTGCACGGCACGAGAGGGCAGGCCGCCCCTCCCTGTCCCGGGAGCCATCGGCCATCACGCTGCCGGACATCTGCCAAGCGGCGGAGGGGGACAAGCCCCTGCTCCACCCGGACGCCCGCACCAACCCGGAGTGCGGCGCGGGTGTCAACATCCGACTGGCACTGAGCTGCTGCTGCTGTGCGGAGGTACAGCAGAGCGCGAGGCCCGCATGGCGGAGATCGCTTTGCCGGACATCCTGAGGATCTACGAGAAATACGTGCAGGGAAACGAAGGGACGAAATGAAGAGACGTATTTTAAACGGGCTGAGCAGGCAAGCGTGCAACCGAACGTGCAACACAGTGACAAAAATTTGCGGAAAAGAGGGTAAAAGTCGATGAAAAACGGGAAAATTTTCAGTTTTTTTCTTGTCGTTTTGCTGTTGACGGGGCTTTTAACCACCGGCTGCGTTAAGAAAAACGCCTACACACCGCCTCCGGAACAGCCGCCGGAAACGGCCGACGAGGCCGGTACAGAGCCCGGAACAGCCGCCGCCTTAGGCAGTTTGCGGGACTTCTCCGCCGTCACGCTGGATGGTGAAGATTTCACCGTGGACGACATCGCCGCCAAGGACGTAACAGTGATCAACTTCTGGGCGCTGAGCTGCCCCCCCTGCATCCGGGAACTGCCTGATATTGCTGCCTTTGCCAAGGCTCTGCCGGACAACGTGCAGGTGGTCACCGTCTGCTTGGACGGGGCTTGGGACGAGGAGGCGGCCAAGACGGTTCTCAGCGGCGCCGGCTTTGAGGGCGTGACGCTGCTCTCCGGCGACGGCGACTTCTTGTCGCTGTGCAGCAGCCTTATGTACACCCCCACCACGGTGTTTGTGGACAGCGAGGGCAACCTATTGGGAGATGCCATCATCGGCGCCCAAGAGGACCTGTCCGGAACCTTCCTTAGCGGGGTGAACGCCGCGCTATCGGAGAGCGGAAAGGCGGAGATCAGTCTTGCGGAGTAACCAAGCGGTGCGGCTGTTCCGCTGCGGCCTCCTATTGTCAGCGGCGGCGCTGATCGCCGCGGGACTGGCGCGGCAGGAGCACTTGGAGGTCCTGCAAAAGGCGGTGAGGATATGTTTGGAATGTATCGGAATCGGGTGAAAAACCGGGGAAAAGAGGGGCGTTTCCCGGTTCAGCGGGTGATTCAGGTGATCTCCGCCCTGCTGGTGAACGGCTATCTGATCGGCTTCCAGCGGGGGCGGATTTTTACCGGGGGGACGAAAGCCCTCTGTGTCCCGGTGCTCAACTGCTACTCCTGTCCGGGGGCGCTGGGGGCCTGCCCCATCGGCGCGCTTCAGACGGCGGTGGGCGGGGTGCGGCGGCACTTCCCCTTCTATGTGCTGGGGCTTTTGATGCTGTTCGGCGTGGTCTTGGGGCGGGTGGTCTGCGGCCTGCTGTGCCCCTTCGGACTGGTGCAGGATCTGCTGGGCAAAATCCCCCTCCCCAAACTGCGCGTCCCCGGAAAGATCGACCGGCCGGCGCGGCGGATCAAGTATGTGGTACTGCTGGTGCTGGTGGTGGGACTGCCCGCCCTCTCCGCGGCGGGGGCGCCCTATTTCTGCAAATATCTCTGCCCCGCCGGAACGCTGGGGGGCGGCATTCCCCTGCTGCTGGGGGACCCGATGCTCCGCTCGCTGGCCGGCGGGCTGTTCCGGTGGAAGGTGCTGGTGCTGGCGGTGATTTTGGCGGCGTCAGTGCTGATTCCCCGGTTTTTCTGCCGGTATCTATGCCCTTTGGGGGCGTTTTATTCGCTGTTTAACCGCTTTGCCTTTTTCCAGATGCGCTTGGATGAGAGCCGGTGTGTCGGCTGCGGACAGTGCGAGAGAGCCTGCCCCATGGCGGTGGAAGTGACAAAGGACATCAACAGTCCGGAATGCATCCGCTGCGGCCGCTGTCAGGCTGTCTGCCCCACGGGGGCCGTCTCCTGCGGGCTGGCCGGCGTCCCAAAGAACGGCGCCCCGGGAGAGGGAGGAGGCAAAATAGGAAGAAGAAGCCGCCGGGGGATATAGGGCCTCCCGGCGGCCTCTTTTTTGTTTGGCCCCTATTCCCCGATGCCCGGCCCGTCCAAGGCGCGGAATACCCCCTTGGAGTACACCGCCATCAAAGCCGCAGCGGCCGCCGCTCCCAAGAGAACCAAGTGGGCGGGACAGAGCTCAAACAGTGCCCCGTAGACCGCCTGTCCCAAGGGGGCGGCGCAGTTGGAAACCGCCATGATAAAGGCCATCATCTTCCCCAAAAGGTCCGCTGGCGTGCGGCTCTGGACGGCGGCGCTGAGGACCACCATCAGCAGCGTGGAGAGGACCATGACAACAAAGCTCATGGCCGTCACCCCCCACCACCCCAAGGCGGCGGGAAGGCCCGGCAGCAGGGAGAGGCCCATCCCCGCCGCCGTCAGGCTGGCCGCCAGCAGGGTCAGGTGCCCCCGGCGGAGGGACAGGCGCTGCCCCAATAAGGCCGTCACAGCACCGCCGAAGAGGCCCCCCAGGCCCAGCGCCCCTTGGGTGATCCCGAGGCGGCTGTCACTCATTCCCAGCACCTGGACCACCGCCACGGGGATGCCCACTATCAAGGCGGCGGACAGCACAAGGTTAAAGAGGGCCAAGACCACCATCACTTGGAGGAACACCGGCCTCTCCTGTCGGACAAAGCGCCAGCTCTCCCCTAAATCCTGATAGACTGTGGCGAGGACGCCTCCGGTCAGGGCACGGGGGTGGTGGGGGATACGAATAAACAGCTCCATCACAGCGGAGAGCAGGAAGCAGGCGATGCTGACCCACAGGATGGGCCGCAGGCCGAAGGCCCCAAAGAGCACGCCGCCCAGAACCGGTCCTAAAAGGCCCGACAGGGTGCCCACCATGTTGATGACAGCGTTGGCGCTGGTGAGCTGCTCTGGGGCGGCCAAGAGGGGGATGCTGGCCTGCACCGCCGGCTGGTAAGCCCCGGCGATGCCGTAGAGCAGCATGAGGCAGACCACCATCAGCGGCACCAAGGGCACAGCGTCCAAGAGGAGAGTAAACAGCAGGACCAGACCCGCCGTGGAAAAGTCCAGCACCACCATGATGTCCCGCTTGCTGACACGGTCCGCCACCGCGCCGCCTGCCGGGGCGCAGAGCACCGCGGGGATAAACGCCGCCGCCCCCACCGCCCCGAAGAGAGCGGGGGAGCCGGTCTGGCGCAGCAGATACAGCGGCAGGGCGAAGCGCAGGATGGCGCTGCCGAAGAGAGAGATGATCTGCCCGATGACCACCAAGGTGAAATCCCGGCGGAACAGGGGGGCTTGAGGATGTTCCATAGAAATATCTCCTTTTTATAAACCGACCGTCGGTTTTTTATATTCCCAAAAAGAAGCTGCCCGCGCGCGGCAGCCTCTTTTCAGTTGCTGGTATCGTCCCCCGGCACAGGGGGATGGGGCATCTCAGCGTAGTGCGCCAAGGTGTCAATAATCTCTTGGTCGATGAGTCCGGTGACGCCGAAGCCCTCAAAAAGGCGGTTGTACACGGCGCACCGGGCGCAGACCTCCGCCGGGGTGGTGGGCCGGACGATGGGGTTGATCCACAGGTCCGAGAGCAGCATCATGGCCTCCGCCAGCTCCCGGGGGTGGTCCGTCTGGATGGAGCCGTCGGCCATGCCCTGACGGAGGATGGGCTCTATAAAGTCGGGGGCCACCTCCATAAAGATGCTCCTCATCTCTGTGGCGAGAAACTTGTCGTTGTCCAGCAGGTAGGGCATCATGCAGAACATCTTGGCCTGCCGCTCCGGCTGGAGGGAGACCTTGAAGATGGTCCGCAGCTTCACGATGCCGCTCAGGCGGGGGTCGTCCCGGACCGCCGAGAGGGCCTCCCCGTTGCGCTGGCCGATGCGGTCGCAGACGGAGTAGAAGATGGCCTCCTTGGAGGTGAAATGGTGGTAGATGGCCCCCTTGGAGAGGCCTGTGGCCGCGATGATGTCCTGAAGGGAGGTGTGGTCGTAGCCCTTCTCGATAAAAAGGCTCTCCGCTGTGTCCAAAATTTTTCGGACGGTCTCCTCCGGGTACTTGTTGCGCCCCATGGCCGTCCCTCCTCCCTGTATACATACCGGCGGTCTGTTTGGAGTATAGCACCCGCGGCGTGGGATGTCAAGGGGAGAAAATCAGCTGGCCGGAATCCTCTCCCCCAGCAGGGTGAGGGAGGCGCAGGTGTTCCAGGCGGAGGGCTTGCCGTGCAGATGCCCCGTACAGCCGCCCCTGAACGGGCGCAGTCCCCGCAGATACGAATTCGGCTGGCTGAGAGCAGGGACAGATTCTTGCGCTTGAGCGGCAAGTTTGGTTGCAGGGGGATAAAAAACTCTCTCCGGAATTGGGAAATTCCGGAGAGAGTTTGCTGGAAAAGGGGCGTCCCCGCGGGGGTCAGGACAGGGCCTCCGCAAATACCTTCAGAAGCTGCTCCTGATGAAAGGGCTTGTCCACAAAGCCCTTGGCGCCGATGGCCTTGGCACGCTCAAAGGTGTCGTCGTAGGCCAAGGAGGAGATCATCACGATTCTGGCGTCCGGGTTGCTTTTCAGGATGATCTCCGCCGCGTCCAAGCCGTCCATCCCCTGCATGATGATGTCCATGGTCACAAGGTCGGGCTGTACCGCGGCGTACTGCGCAATGGCATCCTCGCCGCTGCGGCAGTAGGCCGCGATCTCGTACTCGGTGCCCTTCAAAACATCCTCCAGCTGGACGCGCACCAGCCGGGAGTCATCTACTACCATAATTCGCTTGCTCATTGGATTTCTCCCCCTTGCTCAATCTCGTCTAAGGCCGCCTGGGCCTCTGGGGCGCAGGGCACATGGTGGATCAGCTGCGCGCCCTTGCTGTTCTCGTCGGCGTAGGTGAGGATAAACTGCACCTCCTGCCCCTCCGGCTCATAGCGCCCGTGGTAGAATACGGGCTGGCCGAAGCGGGCCGGGATCTGGGTCGCCCGGTACAGCGCCCCGGTCACCTTGCCGCAGAGTACATTCAAGTACTCCTTGCTGAACTCCTCCAAGTCCTCCGGCGTTACCGTGTCCTCGTGGAAGGAGTTGCGGGCCATGCGGGCGAGCAGGCTGGTATCCGCGCAGAGGGTGAGGCTGGTGCCGAAACCCTTGTCAAAGGTGATATGCACCGTGCACAGATCCTCCCCCGGGGGCTGCTCCCCTTGGTGCAGGCGCACGCCGGCAGTCCGCTCTGTCACGTCCTGCAGAGCTTGGTCCAGAATCTGCGCCAGCTCCTCTTTCGTCATAACCTTGTTCATCGCTCACTGCTCCTCCGTTCCTTCCGGCTGCACCGCGCTCTCTCCGCTGGTCTCCAGAGCCCTCTGGATTCGCTCGCGCAGGTCCTCCGGCGTAAAAGGCTTGAGGATATAGTCGCAGATCCCCAGCTTGATGCCCTCCATCACGGAGCGCTTGTCCTCCATCCCGGTGAGCATGATTACGGGGATATCGGCCCGGTCCTCCATGGCGCGGATCTCCCGCAGGGTCTCAAAGCCGTCCTTGGGTGTCATGCGGATGTCCAAGAGGATCAGATCCGGCTTCTCCTTCTCCAAAAAACGCAGGGCCCGCAGGCCGGAGTTCACCGTGATCACCATATAGTACTTCCCGAGGGCGTCTGTTATCCTCTGCAAAATAATCGCCGCGTCATCCACAGCTAAAATGCGCTTTTTGTAGTTCTTCCGAATCATTGACTCCCCGTCTCCTTTTCCAGTTTGCTCAGCAGCTGCCTGAACAGCGCCTCCGCATTGTCGTCCTCAAAGAGCTTCAGCTGCCCCTGAATCTCCCGGAGGCTGTCCTCCGTCTCCTGAGGCAGCTGGTGGCGCAGAAGGGCCGCCACCTGCTCCGCGCACTCCTGTGAGCGGAAGTTCTCCAGCTCCTCCAAGGCCGCGCCCACCTGCTCCCGCAGCTCCTCCATCGGCAGGGCGGGGAGCTGGGCCCCCTGGGGCTCCGCCTGACGGTGCTGGGCCAAAAACCGGCTGATCTCCTCCAGCAGGGCCTCATAGGCCTCCAGCAGGGCGGGGAACCGCTCCTGAATCAGCGCCGTGTCGCCCCGGCTGGCGGCCTCCTCCTGCTCCCGGGCCATCTGGGAGACCTCCACCGCGCCGATGTTGGCCGAGGCGCTCTTGAGGGCGTGGACCTCCACGCAGTACCTATTGATATCGGCGCCGGCCAGCTCCCGGAGGAGGGGGCCCTTCCGCTGGCCGTCCATGCAGTAGAGCTCCAGCAGGTCGGCAAAGCCCCTCTCGTCGCCGGCGTAGTACCGGCCGGCGGCCTCAATGTCGATTCCGGGGATCTGGAAGGCGCTCAGGTCCGCCGGGGGGGCGCTCTCCGCGCCGTCCCCTCCGCCGGCCCGCCGGCGCTCCTCCGGTATCCAGCGGGTCAGAAGCTGGCCCAGCTCCTTCCGGTCCAAGGGCTTGGCGATGAAATCCTGAAAGCCGCAGTCCAAAAACTTCTCCCGCATCCCCTCCATGGCGTTGGCGGTGAGGGCGATCATCACGGGGGCGGCACCGTTCTCCCCGCAGTCCCGGCGGATGATCTCCGCCGCCTCGATGCCGTCCATCATGGGCATCATGTGGTCCATGAAGATAATGTCGTACCGGTTTTCCCGCACCAGCTCAATGGCCTCCGGCCCGCTCTCCGCCTCGGTCAGATCGAAGGCGTAGCTCTTCAAAAAGCCCCGGGCCACCTTGCGGTTGATGACGTTGTCATCCACCACCAGCACCCGCACATCGGGGGCGGAGAACAGCTCCGCCTGCTCCAGCTCCGCCTGCGGGGTCTCCGGCACCTCTTTAATAGAGCGCCGGTCCACGATTCTCTGGGGGATGGTGATGGTGACGGCGGTCCCCTCGCCGTAGACGCTCTCCACTTGGATGTTGCCGCCCATCAGCTCCACCAAGTGCTTGACAATGGCGAGGCCAAGGCCGGTGCCCTCCACGCTCCGGTTCCGTTTGGCGTCCACCTGGCGGAAGTCCTCAAAGATTTTCTCCAAGTCCTCCGGCCGGATGCCGCAGCCGGTGTCCTCCACGCGGAAGGTGAGGCGCTCCTCGTCCTCCTTTGCGCCGCCTTGGCCGGTGACGTAGACCCGGACGTAGCCCTCTTTGGTGAATTTGATAGCGTTGTTGAGAATATTGATAAGGATCTGCTTGATCCGCCCCTCGTCGCCGTTGTAGCGGCAGGGGAGAGCGCCGTCGCACTCATACTTGAGGATCAGCCCCCGCTTGGAGGCGGCCATATCCATCATGCCCACCACCTCGTCCACCACGGTCTTCAGGTGGTAGTCGGTGTACACCAGCTCCATCTTGCCCGCCTCCACCTTGGACAGGTCCAGGATATCGTTGATGATGGCCAGCAGGTTCTTGGCCGCGGACTGCACGTCCTTGGCGTGGGCATAGATCTGGGGATCCGCGCACTCCTCCATGATGATGTCGTTCAGACCGATGATAGCGTTCATGGGGGTGCGGATCTCGTGGGACATGTTGGCCAGAAACTCGCTTTTGGCCACGTTGGCCTTCTCCGCCTGCTGCCGCACCCGCTTGATCTCATTGATGTAAGCCTTGATATCCGTCATGTCCAGAACTAAAATGACACAGCCCTGCTCCCGCCCGGCTTCATCCACAATATGCTTGCTGTGGCACTCGTAGTGCTGTCCGTTGATGGAGAAGCTCCAGGGGATGTTCTCGTTGAGCATCTCCTCCCGGAAATCCTCCACCGCGCGGATGTTCTCCCCCGGCTTGTGGGCGGGGAGGCTGGTAAAGATGTTGGCGGCCGCCCGGTTGTAGCTGATGAGCCTGTCGTGGTCGTCCAAGGCGATGACGCCGTCTCCCAAGCTCTCCAGCACCTTCTCCGCCGCCAGATGGCGGAAGTCGTAGTTACGGCGGCTCCACACCACAATGACCACCATCGCCATGGCGATGGCCAGAGTCACCGGAGTGAGATCAAACACCGCCGTGAGCTTAAATACATAGGCCGCCAGCATCACAACAGGCAGGGAGGAGATGCCCAAAATGGTCCAGTACTGCCGGCTGACCTGCTGGTCCGCGCGAAGGCGCGCCGCCCGGAGCAGGGTGTGGATGGAGAGGGCGTAGGGGATGATGATGCGGGTGATCATAAAGAGGATATACAAGGGCCCGTAGGTGATGCTGATGTAGTGGAAGCCGTCCACGGTGGACAGCCACTGGAAGTCCTGATAGAAGAGGCCGTTCCAGTTGAAAAACACCGTGGGCAGCACCAGAAAGTTGCAGAGGCCCAGAACCCGCAGCAGCATTTTAGGCGGACGGGCGTAGCAGTAGGTGTAGGTAAACCAGCAGTAGCACAGGGGGACGAAGGCCGAGCCCACATTCTCCACCGTTACCGCCGCCACAGCGGCCTCCACCGTGGGCGAGGTCAGCTCCAACAGGTAGCCGATATTCTGCACCAGAGAGCCGCACATGATAAAGATCAGCAGCTTCTGCTCCCGGGCCCCATTCCCGTTCAGCAGCAGGAGCAGCGCCACAAAGATCAGGCATATGCCGAAGCACTCCAGCAGGATGACGTTGTTTACCATTTTTCGCTCACCTGTCCGTGTTTGTTATTTTGCGTCCGGGAAGGGGGATGACAGCTTTTTGCAATTACAACAATAGTAGTACATTTTCACTATGATGTCAAGAAATACAGCCTCTGATTTCTCGATTTGTTCGGGAGTTCAGGCGGGACCCGGATTTTTGTACGGAGACGGCGCCCTGACCGCCTATCGCTGATCTGCGCGGCGCCGGACAGGGGCGGGCAATCGGGAAAACGGGCATGAGGGGCGGCAAGCTGCGCCTCTCATGCCCGTTGGTTGATTCTTTTTTGGGGTTGTCACCCCACTTGGCGGAAACCGTCTACCATAAATGCTATCTTCAGACACCGCACTAAAATCTGTCCGTATTGCAGCCGCTCCACAGCTTCTCCGGCAACTATAGGGATTCTGGCGGTCTCTTGGCCTTGGGAGTGTACAATCAGCTCCCCGATCTCCTGGCCAGCCTCCACCGGGGCCTGCAGCGTCTCCGCCAAGCGGACCTCCTGCCGCAGATCCGCCGTCTGGGATTTCTCCAGCAGCAGCGCATCCCCTGCGCCCAAGACGGGCTGGACGTAATCTGCGGTGCCCAAGGTCACCGGTACCGCCGGGAGCACCTGCTCCGGCGTTATGCGGATTAAGGTGTAGAGGGAGAAGCCGTAGCTGAGGAGGACCTTGGCGCTCTCGAACCGCTGAGGGCCGGTGGGGGAACCCATGACGACAGCGATCAGTTCCATACCCTCCCGCTCCGCGGTGGCGGAGATGCAGTAGCCCGCGGCGTCGGTGCTGCCGGTTTTGAGGCCGGTGGTGCCCTCGTAGAAGCGGACCAGCTTGTTGGTGTTATTCAGTGTGAAGGCGCCGTCCCGGAGACTGTCCATCCAGATGGTGGTGAAGCGCCGGATATCCGGGTGGCGCAGGATCAGCTCCCGGCTCATCAGCGCGATATCATAGGCGCTGGTCACATGGCCTTGGGCGGGGAGGCCGGTACAGTTGAGAAAGGTGGTGTCCTCCATCCCTATCTCCGCCGCCCGCTGGTTCATGCGGGCCACGAAGTTCTCCGCGCTGCCGGCGATGTGCTCGGCTAAGGCTACCGCCGCGTCGTTGCCGGAGGCCACGCACACCGCCTTCAGCAGATCCTCTACACTCATCTGTTCGTTCTCCTTCAGGTACACCTGGGACCCTCCCATGGAGGCGGCGCAGGCGCTCACGCTCACCATGTCCTCGTAGCGCAGGGTGCCGCTGTCGATGGCCTCCATCACCAGAAGGAGGGTCATCACCTTGGTGACGCTGGCCGGTTCCAAAGGGGTGTGCTCGTTCTCGGCGTAGAGCACCTCTCCGGTCTCCTTCTCCATGAGGAGGCAGCTCTTGGCGTCCACACTCAGCGGCTGGGCGCGGACCGGCAGGCTGAGCAGGCACGCCGCGCACAGTGCCGCAAGGACTTGTTTCATGGTCATCTCTCCTTTTCTTCCCTGATCCCGCCCCTTTGGGAGGGGCGTCAGCGGCCTTGAGGCCGTGTGCCGCCGCCGGTTGGGGCTGTTCTTACCCCACTCTATGTCCCGCGGGAAAAAATCATGCCGCAGTTGGCACATTTCGAGTTGCAATTTGAAAAAGGTTGTGTTATAATAAACTGCGTTCGCGGGGTTAGTACATCGGTAGTATGTCAGCTTCCCAAGCTGAAGAGGCGGGTTCGATTCCCGTACCCCGCTCCAAGTTGCATAGCAAACCCCCGCACTTCGGTGCGGGGGTTTTGCGTTGGAGCGGAGACAGCGCAGGAAATAGAGAACAATTGGGGGGAGTTTCAAAACTTGGGGTGTGTAAAATAAGAATAACACACCGGAGATACAAATTCGCCGAATTTGGGTGTTTTGGGAAACACACATGACTCGAACTCTCCGGCATTCAAAAAAGTGAAACGGCCGTCCACGGTCTGCTGGTTGTCCAAGCAGATCCATGGGCGGCTTTTTTGTTGTCCGCCCTGTTCACATTGACGGCTGTGCTTGGTTTGCCTCTGGTCCCTTGGCGGTAATGGCAACAGCTTTTTCGATGCTTTTCAGCTATACTTGCTTCACCATTAAGAAAGGGGACAGGGAAGGCCAACTTGGAAAAAGCAGGCTGGGAGGCAGACTACATCATCACCCACTGCTGCCCTACCTCTGTGCAGGATAAATTGAGCGGTGGATTTCATCAGGCAGACGCGCCGAGGGATTTCCTATATGAGGCAGCCCGGCAATGTAGATTCAAATACTGGTTTTTGGGCTGCTGCCACGACAAACAAGATGGTTCAAAAAAGTATGTCCCGCTGTACGAGCAAATACTCCGACGGAAGGCGTAAACGGGGTGGGCATAGGGAAAGGTGCGGGGGAAAGATAATTCCGCATCTTTTTGTGCTCATTATTTTAGTTGATGCGGATTGTCCTTGACAGCTGTAGGGGGCGGATTGCATCACCTATTCCCCCAAAAATAAGCCCCTCGAGAAAGGAAGCTCTATAACCGCTGCGCCGCAGCGGTTATAGAGCTGGATCTTTTTAGCGCAGAGGAAACCGCTGAGGGCCTATGGTCTCCAACGTCACTGCGGCGGGCTGATCTAATCTGAAAGAGCCCCCTCTTGGGGATCAATTTCGCACCTATGCGGCGTACAAAAAGCTATATCCCCTGCCATCAACAGCATGGAGCATATACTCCGGCTTTTGTATATTGGCTGTAGGACTACTGTGCTTGGTAAACAATCCTGCCGTCTATAATGGTCATCCGAACGGTGATGTCTCGAAGCTGTTCCGTGTGGATTCCTGCCAAGTTCCGATCCAAAAGCACCAAATCCGCCAGTTTCCCCGGTTCCAATGTACCCTTGTCGCGTTCTTCGAAGGTCATATAAGCGCCCCCCTCCGTCATGGCCCGCAGAGCCTCATCAATGCTGACACACTCCTCCTCGCCTAAACAGTGTCCGTGCATCCCCTTGCGGGTGACAGCGGCGTACAGGCCCCAAAAGGGGTTGTGGTGGGCTGAGGGCATGTCCGTACTCAGCGCCAAGCGCACCCCGGCATCTAAACAGGTCCGCAGAGGCATAAAGGTCCTCTGCTGCTCCGGCTCTAAAAGGTCGGGGTAGCCGTCGGCCTCGTTGTAGATGAAGGCACTCTGGGCGGCCAGAATCATCCCCGCCTCGGCCATCTTATGTATGGCATCTTGGGAGGGGTAGTAACAGTGAATCATCTGGTGACGGCGGTCGGCGGGATTCGCTTTATAGGCGGCGTAGATGGCGTCCGCCGCCCGCTGCACGGCGATGTCGCCCATTACGTGGATGCCTACACCCCAACCACTGTCGTGGGCTTTCTTCACCCAGCCATTCAGGTTGCCCAAATCCAAGCGCAGGGGGAAGGGCTTGATCTCCGTCTCTCCCTTATAGTTCCAGCTGCGCAGGCTGGTCTTGGAGGTGAGGCCCCCATCAATGGCCATTTTTAGGCTGCCAATCCGCAGGAAGTTGTCACCGAAGCCGCTGTAGAGGCCCAGTTCCTCAATGAGGCGGTGCGAGTAGTCCTCGTCCTCATTGATGGGGAAACCATGCCAGTTGGGCATCAGATTGACACGGATACGCAGCTTTCCGGCATCCCGCAGGCGCTGGTAGGCCCGGATCATGCTGGGGGTCACTCCCGGCTCCACCACACTGGTAATGCCGTAGCGCAGGTAGTCTGTCTGGGCCCGCTCAATAGCGGCGGTGATCCGCTCCCCGTCACCAAATTTCCCCTCGCCGAAGGCGGTGGGCATCACATCCCGCACCAGCTGCTTGGCCGAGCGAAAGAGGAGGCCGTTGGGCTCCCCGTTCCTGTCCCGTCCGATGGTACCGCCAACGGGATCCGGTGTGTCCCGGGTAATACCGGCGGCCCGCAGGGCCGCGCTGTTGGCGCAGCAGGTGGAGAAGATCCGTTCCAAAACCACCGGGTTCTCCGGGGAGAAGGGGTCCAAGTCGTAACGGGTGGGCATACGGCCCTCCACAAACTGGGACTCTACCCAGCCTCCCCCTTGGAGCCACGCCCCCGGGGCCATGGCGGCTGTCCGGCGGCCTACCTCCTCCGCCAAGGCGGCGATGCTGGGATAGCCGAAGGTGATGATGCCCTCCATGAGCATCCCAGCCTCCCACATGTGGTTGTGGGAATCGTTGATGCCAGGGATTACCGAGCGGCCCTCGGCGTCAATACAGACCGTCTCCGGTCCCCGGAGGGACAGCACCTCACCGCTGTCCCCCACGGCCAAGATCCGGCTTCCCCGGAGAGCGATGGCTTGGGCCACGGTGTTGGCACTGTCTATGGTGTGGACGGCGGCGTTGTAGAGGATCAAGTCCGCCGACTGGGTCTCAATTCGCAGCATATGCGTACCTCATTTCTTCCCGCACAGGTGGCAGGCGGATACATGGCCAAGTTCCACTTCCCGCAGCGCCGGCAGCTCCGTCTCGCACTGAGGGGAGGCGTACCTGCACCGGTTGCAGAAGGCACAGCCCTTGGGCAGATCCAGCACCGTGGGCATCTCCTTCTCCGGGATCTCGTAACCGGCGATGCTGCTGCCGGTGAGCTTGGGGGCCGCGGCCAAGAGCAGCTGGGTGTAGGGGTGGGATGGATGCTCGAAGATCTGCTCCCGGCTTCCCATCTCCACAATCCGCCCTAAGTACATCACCGCCAAGCGACTGCACAGATGACGCACCACCGACAGGTCGTGGGCGATGAAGAGATAGGAGAGGCTCCGCTCCTCCTTCAGGTCCATCAGCAGGTTCAAAATCTGGGCTTGTATGGACACATCCAAGGCGGACACCGGCTCGTCGGCCACAATGAACTGGGGGTTCACCGCCAAGGCCCGGGCAATACCGATGCGCTGGCGCTGTCCGCCGGAGAACTGGTGAGGAAAGCGGGAGGCCAGCTCCGGCCGGATGCCCACCCGCTCCAAAAGGGCGTAGGCCCGCTGCTCCGCCTCCTGCCGGCTGCCGGCCAGCTTATGGAAGAGAATCGGCTCTGTGACAATGTCCATCACTGTCATCCGGGGGTTCAGGGAGGCGTAGGGATCCTGAAAAATCATCTGCATCTGCTTGTGCAGAGCGAACCGCTCCCCCTTGTCCATAGCTGCGGTGCTCTTCCCATCAAAGAGGATATCCCCGGAGGTGGGACGGTTGAGCCCGATGATGGTCCGGGCGGTAGTGGACTTGCCGCATCCGCTCTCCCCCACCAGCCCGAAGGCCTCCCCCCGCTCCACGTGGAAGCTGATACCATTGACGGCCTTTACCACCCGCTCACGCAGGGTGATCCTCCCCTTCTCCCAGTGGAGCTTATCTAAAAGGCTCTTGTCTAAGCGGAACTGCTGCGTTAGGTTCTCCACCCGCAGAATCTCACTCATTACGCGTCCTCCTCTCCCTTGCCGCAGAGATGGCAGGCCACCTGCCGCCCCGGCGACACGGTGATGGTTTCCGGCTCCCGCTCCCGGCACACCTCCATGCAGGCGGCGCACCGGGGGGCGAACTTGCACCCCTTGGGGAGGTCGAACATATTGGGCACCATGCCGGGGATTACCTCCAAGCGCTCGTCCTCACGGACGGCTCCGCTGCCGGGGATGGAGGCCAAGAGCCCTCTGGTATAGGGGTGCAGGGGCTTTTCGATCAGTTCCCGGGTGGG
Source organism: uncultured Clostridia bacterium (assembly GCA_947572235.1). Taxonomy (GTDB): domain Bacteria; phylum Bacillota; class Clostridia; order Oscillospirales; family Oscillospiraceae; genus CAJFPI01. The sequence continues at coordinate 24,866 of CANPBB010000006.1, read as the reverse complement.
GGCGGACTCCACAATGTGCCCGCAGTACATCACATTCACCCGGTCGGTGATCTCGCTGACCACCGCTAAGTCGTGTGTGATCAGCATGAGGGCGCAGCCCTTCTCACTGACCAGACGCTTCATCAGTTGCAGCACCTGCGCCTGAATGGTCACGTCCAAGGCGGTGGTAGGCTCATCGGCGATGATCAGCTTGGGGGAGCCGGCCAAGGCGATGGCGATGACCACCCGCTGGCGCATGCCGCCGGAGAACTGGTGGGGGTAGCACTTGATCCGCTCCTCAGCGTTGGGGATGCCCACCTCCTTCAAAAGCTCGATGCCCCGGGCGCGGCACTGGGCCTTGGTGATCCCCGGCTGGTGGAGCTTCAGCACCTCAGCGATCTGCCGCTCAATGGTGTATACCGGGTTCAGGGAGGTCATGGGGTCCTGAAAGATCATGGTGATCTTATCCCCCCGGATCTGATTCATTTCCTTCTCGGACTTCTCCATCAGATTTTCACCGTCGAAAAGGACATAGTCGGCAGTGATTTCCCCTGGCGGGTCGATGAGGCGGATGATAGAGAAGCCAGTGACGCTCTTGCCGCCGCCGCTCTCGCCCACCACGCCTAGGACCTCCCCCTCCTCCATGGAGAAGCTGATGCGGTCTACGGACTTCACCACCCCCTTAAAGGTGTGGAAATAGGTGGCTAAATTTTCTACTTCAAGAATCTTTGACATACCGCACCCCCCTTACTTCAGCTTGGGGTTGAGCTCATCCCGCAGGAAGTCGCCCAACAGATTGATGGCAAAGACGATGACGACAATATAAAGGCCGGGGAACACAGACACCCACCAGAGCCCGCCGAACATCACCTTGAACCCATCGCTGCACAGCATCCCGAGGGATGGTTCCGTCACCGGCACGCCTAAGCCCAAAAAGCTCAGGGTGGCTTCAATCAGAATGAAGGTGCCCACCTGCATGGTAGCCAGAACAATGATGGAGGTCATGACGTTGGGCAGGATGTAGCGGAGGATGATCCGGTGGCTGGGCAGCCCGATCACCCGGGCGGCGTCCACATACTCCATCTTCCGCACAGAGAGGGTCTCCCCACGGACAGTCCGGGCGAACTTCACCCAGCCCACCAGCATCAGCGCAATAAGCACGTTGCCCACGCCCCGGCCCAACGCGCTCATCAGGAACATAGCGATCAGAATACTGGGGAAGGAGAGCTGGATGTCCGCCAGACGCATGATGAGGCTGTCCAGCCAGCCGCCGTAGTAGCCGGCCAGTACGCCTAAAAAGATGCCCAAGGCGCTGCACAGCAGCACGCCCACCACGCCGATGTACAGCGAGGTGCGGCTGCCGTAAACAATGGCGCTGAAGATGTCACGCCCCTGCTGGTCGGTGCCCATAAAGAAAGCCGGATCGGACCCCTCCCGGGGGTAGGGGGGCAGGTAGGCGTTGCTCAGGTCCAAAGAGGACAAATCGAAGGGGTTTTGGGGGGTAAACAGCGGTCCGAAGACAGCCAGAAACAGTATGATCAGCAGCAGAGCGCTGGAGAGGAGCGCCACCGGGGAGCGCCTGTAGTGGGCGTAGAACTGGGAGCCTTTCAGGCTGTCCCACTGCTTTTTCAGGGAATTGGCCATAAAATAACTCCTTTCTTACTCCCCGCCCAGACTGACACGGGGGTCAATCAAGGTGTAGAGAACATCTACAACAAAGTTGATGAAGATAAACATGGCACTGACCATCAGCAGATAGGCGGATATGATGGGCCGGTCGTTGCTGGAGATCGCATCCAAGGCCATCTTGCCCATGCCAGGCCAAGCAAAAATCGTCTCGGTGATGGTGGTGAAGGCGATCAAATCACCCAGCTGCAGCCCCAAAATGGTCACCACGGGGATCAGGGTGTTCTTCAGCGCATGGCCAAAGAGGACCTGACGGGTGCCCACACCCTTGGACCGGGCGAATTTGATGTAGTCTTGCCGCATCTGCTCCTGCGTGCCGGCTCTGGTCAGGCGGATGATGGAGGCCACATTGCTCAGCGCTAAGGTGATGGCCGGCAGGATCAGGTGCCTCCAGCCGTCCGCCGTGGCCAAGCTGGTGCGGATGCCTAAGATGCTCCCCAGCTCCCCCCGGCCAGACACCGGCGTCCACCCCAGCATCAGGCTGAACACATAAATCATAATCATGCCCACCCAGAAGGAGGGGAGGGACACGCCGAAGATAGAGCCAGCCATGGTCAGCTTGCTGGAGAGCTTGTTGGGTCGGGCCCCGGCAAATACGCCCAAGGGGATGCCGATCAGAACCGTCAGGATCATGGTTACCAATACCAGCTCCAGCGTGGCTGGCATCTTCTCCAAAATCACCGAAAGCGCCGAGCGGTTGTAGAAATAGGAGTTGCCAAAATCACCCCGGAGGGCGTTCTTGAGAAAGATGCCGTACTGGACAAACAGCGGCTTGTCAAGGCCCAATTCCGCCTCGGCTTGGGCGATCTGGGCTTCAGTAGCGGTCTGGGGCAGCAGCAGGTAGACGGGGTTGCTGATGAAGTAGGTCATGGCAAAAACCAACATGGTGACAATAATCATCACCGCCACCATCTGGAAGAATCGCTGCACAATGGTTTTGAACATGGGGTGTCACCTCGTTTTCCTCTCGGGGCAGGATGAGGAACGCCGTTGTGCCGTCTCCTGCCGCTTGGAATCTATAGGACGGCGCCGCGATGGCTTTCTACTCGCCGTAGAACACCTTTCGCATCTCTGGCGCCATAAATTCCTCCACCTCAAACTGATAGCCCTCAGGGCCCATAAACATCATGGACTTGATCTGGAGGGACTCGCTGTAGTGGGGCTCATGGACGAAGGTGAAGCCCCGCTCCACCAAGCGGCGGTGCATCTCGTCAAAATCCTTCACCACAAGGCTGGTGAGCACCCCGTCCCGCGTAGTGGCTTTACAGGCCCCCCGGCTGCGGTCCACCGCCCCGATGTAGGCACCGGGTACAGTCTGATAAATCTTGGACCACCCTTGGTCGCACACAAGGGGCAAACCTAAGGTATCGGCAAAAAAGTGACAGGCGGCAAGCAGGTCGTCAAAGTAAATGAACTCGATCTGACCCCGGACATCTAATGTACCCATAGGCACCTCCCTGCGCTCTTCGGCGCGTTGTAAAATGTAAAAGAGCTGAGAAAAAATAGGAGGCCGGCCGAGCCGGCCCCCTGTTTAGTCGATCAGAACTCCTCCAGCTCCGTGTTCTCCGCCATCATCCGTTCTATGGCCTCATCGGAGTAGGACAGGAGCTTGCCGAAGTCGTAGGCGATCTGCCGGCGGACCTCGCCGGTGTACTGTCCCTCTGCCACCAGACGCGCCTTCTTCTCCTTCAGGGCGAAGTAGGCATCCCGGTCAGCCTCGGTGCGGTAGAAGAGGATATTGAATTTATCCTTATTCATGCTGTAGGGGAACAAATCGGTCAAAAACCCGCCGTTCTCCTCACAGCACATGGTTCCCTTCTGCTTACAGATCTCCAAGGCAAACACCATATGCTCGTCCCGAAGGGCCCGGTCACTGGTGGGATGGCCCAAAGCCACGTTCTTGCAGCCACAGGCGATCATCTCGTTGAAGCAGGACATCGCTCCTACGATTTTGGAAAATTCGTCAATACTGCGCATAACCGATCTCCTTTTTGCAGATTACACTCCCCCTCAGGCAGGGAAAGAAAAGTTCCAAGCCAAGATGAACTGGTCCGCTCGGGGGGTGAAGTTCACGCGCTTGTTCACAGCGTACACATCGCTGGTGAAGAAGGTGGTGAACATGGCCACATCGTCATAGGCGATCTGCCACACCTCCTGCATGATGGCGTCCCGCTCGTTGTAGTCGCTGGTGGCTAAGGCCTTGTCGATAAGCTCGTTGACCTTGGGGTTGTTGTAGTAGCCCCGGTTGGCGCCGCCGTAGTTCTCCTTCACCCGGCCTTGGAGGGTGGTACCGTAGAGCAGGTCACGGGCCAGCAGCACGCTCTCGCCGCTTGGCTCGGACCAGCCGGCTTGGTAGAAATGGGTGTTGTCGGTCTCATCGTGGATACGGACGTAGTTGAAGAACACAGACCGGGACATGGCGTTAACATTCACCTTGATGCCCACCTTGTCCAAGTAGCCAGCGATAGCCTGCGCGGTGGCGGCATCGTTGATATAGCGGTCATTGGTGCAGTCCATGGTGATCTCAAAGCGGTAGCCGTCGCCCTGACGGGGGTAGCCGGCGGCATCCAAAAGCTGCTCAGCCTTGGCGGGATCATAGCCGTAGTCCTTGATGTTGGGGTTGTAGCCATTGAAGCCCTCGGGCACGCAGGTGGGGGCAATGATGGCATAGCCGTTCTGCACCTTCTCAATCAGCTCATCATTGTTGATGGCCAGCACGATGGCCAGACGCACATCCTTCACATTCAGGGGGTTGGAGCCATCGGGACTTTTCAGGGGCATAGCCGCATCCTTGGAGGGGTCCTCCACCGTCTGGGCCAGATTGTAGAACATCACGCCGATGGAGGGGGCGGACACCACATTCAAATAGTCCTTCGTATTCAGCATAGCCACATCGGTGACAGGCACGTTCATGATCATGTCCACCTCTTGGCCGATGAGGCTGGCGGTACGGGTACCATCGTTGGACATGGCGCGGAAGGTGACGGTCTCCGCCTCGGGCTTATCGCCCCAGTAGTTCTCATTGACCTTCAATGTGGTGTGGTCATCGCGGACATACTCGTCCAGCACGTAACGGCTGGTACCTACCACTGTGGTGTCAAGGCCTGCGTCATCTAAATTCTCGGTGGTCTCCTTGTCCAAGATCATGATATTTTTCACCGAGGCGGGGAGAATGGCATCCACGCCGTTGCAGATGAAGCGCACATGGAGGTCATCCACCTTCTGCACCTCCGCGATAGTGGCGGTGGCATCGGCCCAGCCCTTGTTCAGCGCGATGCAGCGTTCAAAAGAGTAGACCACGTCATCGGCGGTGAAGGGGCTGCCGTTGGAGAAGGTGACCCCCTCCCGCAGAGTGAAGTCCCAAGTGGCACCGCCGTCAGGGGTGCTCCACTCGGTGGCCAAGCTGGGGATCTGCTGGAGATGGTTGTCCACGTCCACCAAGGAGTCGAAGATATGGCGCTGAATGGAGTTGGCCACGATCTCGTTGTACATCCAAGGATTCCAAGTGTTTACATCGCCAGTCATAGCGATAGTGACGCTGCGGTTTGCGCCGCCTCCGGTATCCCCGCCGTCCTGTCCTCCGCCTGGCTCCCCGCTGTCCGAGGAGCAGCCGCTGAGCGCCAAGCCTATAATCATGCACAGCGCCATCGCCGCGCACAGCAGACGTGTCTTTGCCTTTTTCATACCAATTCTCCTTTTCACCATTTTGTTTCGTTTATTTCGTTTCCATTGCCACCTCACAGGGGGGGCACCTAATGAAAAGCGAAAAATGATGTGCTATTTCTGTATATTATACAAAAATACAGGCCGTTTATGGCGGCCATATCCGCAGGCTTCGTATGGACATTTTGCAAATCAAGTACCTCGGCCTGCTACACATATCAAATATATCATAATTCGGAACGTGCGTCTACTGTAATATTGTAAAAAAAGAAACCGGTTGCTATATGTATAATCCATAATACGTTTGTGGATTCCGCGGCAATCTGTCAAAAAATGGCCAAGGGCTCCGCAGCGCGCCTTGACCATATTGACAATTGCCGCCGCGCTGTGATAGGATGGCGAAAATCGAAGAGGGAGGCTATCGTATGCTAAATCTGCTGCTCATCAACGGCATCATCATTACAGCGGATCCCTGCCACACCATCCATGACCCAGGCTACATAGGCGTAGAGGGGGACAAGATTGCCTGTATAGGAAAGATGGCGGGGACGGTCCTGCCGCAGGCTCGGCGGGTGATTGATTTGAAGGGCTGCCCGGTGCTGCCGGGCCTTATTGACGGCCACGGCCACGCCGGCCACTGCCTCACCAAGACCCTGGCGGAGCACTTGGGAGGTGATGACTGGGAAAATCTGGTGGAGAGCATCTACTACCGGTACAGTGACGAGGACTTCTGGTACACCGAGGGGGCTTTGGCGGCAGCGGAGCGGCTGAAGTTCGGCGTTACCACCGGGGTATCCATGGTGGGCAACACCCCGCGGATCGACAGGCTGTGGCCCATCGCCGCCAGTCTGGCGGGTTCGGTATCTGCGGGCATCCGGCAGCTCACCGGCATCGGCGCGGCCAACGGCCCTTGGCCCAAGACCTGCCGCACCTATCGGCCGGACGGCTCCTATGAGGAGTACGCTGTCACGCCCCAGATGGCGTGGGCGGCCACAGAGGAGGCGGTACGCACCCTAAACGGCTGCCACCCCCGGCAGATGTGCATTGTGGCCCCAGGGCGTATGGGCTATCGCCAGTGGGAGAGTGTGGAGGATAATATTGCCCACAATCAGGAGATGCTTCGCATTGCCCAGCAGTACAATGTACCCATTCATACCCACGCCTACGGCGGGGATGTACAGTTTTTATATGACCACACCCCAGAGGCCCTGACGCCCCGGCTGTCCCTGACCCACTCCACCGGCTACAGCGAGGCGGAGATTGACATTTTGGCCCGCACGGGGGCTTACGTGTTCCACGGCCCCACCACCCACGCCCACATCAACCGCCGCTGCCAGGTGGTAGAGATGCTGGAGCGAGGGGTGAATATGGCGGTTATCACTGATGGCACCTCTCCTGACCGCAGTTTTGATCTCTGGCGGGACATGAAAAATGTCCAACTCCTCCAGCGGGCCCACTTTCACGACGCCAGTCTGCTCCCCTGCGGCAAGGTGCTGGAGATGGTGACCATTGAACCCGCCCGCGCGTTAGGGATTGATCACTTGGTTGGCTCCCTGGAGGTGGGGAAAAAGGCGGATTTCATCCGTGTTAACACCCGTCAGCCCCATCTGGCCCCCTTCGGCATCATGCCGATTCAGCGGCTCGTATACCATGCCATGGGGCAGGATGTGGACTTAGTGGTGGTAAACGGCGAGATCATGATGGAGGGCCGCACCCTGACACAGCTTGATGAGGAGGCCCTCCTTGACCGAGCAGCGGAGGCCTTTGCACGGACCATGGCCCGCACCGGACGGCAGCTGTCGGACCTCTGTGACAATCCCAACCTCTACGCCCTGCGCCAGTGAGGGCAGGGGATCATTGGCAAAAGAACGCCGCCGCTGAAATTTCAGCGGCGGCGTTCTTTCTGCCTTCATCAAACAGTCCCTTTGAGCACGCTACCGTCTGGTGGTGATGGTAAGGCGGTAGTCCTCCATGTCGGGCAGGGAGGACAGCAGGGATCGGAGCACCATCTGAGCGTTTTTGTCGGCGCTGGTCAGCAAGCCCAAGCCGATGGCCCGCTGCTCCATCCCGGTCTTTTGCCCGCTGATAAAGTCGGCGTAATTCTCTACGGTGATTCGGTTGAAAATTCCGTCCTTCTCGTTAAAAACGCGGATGCTGTCCTCGAAAATCTCATGGGAGGTGATCTCTGCCGGCGGCAGGGTTACGGTGATCGTGCGGGCGTTGTCGTTTATGTCCACCTGCACATTGGACAGGGCTACGCCGGCCTTGATCCGGCCATCGTAGGAGAGCAGGAAGCTCTTGGCGGTGAAGGGGACGCCCACCTCCCACTTGAACACGGTGACTTGGTTCTGGTTCTCGTACTGGTCGGCGTTGGTGTAGATGTACTCGATGGCCACCAGCTCCCCCAAGTCGCTGAACTGCTCCCGGATGGTGTCGCCGGTGATTACCGGCTTCCCCTCGTGGATCAGGCCGCCGTCCTCCTCCGGCTCCTTTTGCAGCTGGGCTATGGTTGCCCGCTGGGCCTCCAGGACGGCCTCTTGGTCCCGCGCCCGCTTCTGGGCGTCCAGCAGGGCCTTGCCTAAAACAGCGCACAGCACCAGCAGTAAAAAAGCAGCCAAGTAGGGCAGAGCTTTTCCCGCGTCCAGCGGGTCAGGGCGGCACGCTTCTCCTCCTTGATGGGCATATGAGTTTCCCCTTCCCTTTTGGAATGTTTTGTGTTACAATATAAATTACTTTTTTATTATTTATATTTTCTTCTGTCGATTATGGCAGAATTCTCCCCCCTGCGCAAGGGGGAGAGAGGGAGGAGGGGCCCGCCATGAAAACCGGCCTGATTCTGGAGGGGGGCGCTATGCGGGGCATCTACACCGCCGGTGTGCTGGATGTGCTTATGGAGCACGCCATCGCCGCTGACGGCGTAATCGGCGTCTCCGCCGGGGCTGTCCACGGCTGCAACTATGTCTCCGGCCAGCGCGGACGGAGTATCCGCTACTACAAAAAATATGCCCAGGACCCCCGCTTTATCAGTGTCCGCTCCCTGCTGCGGACCGGGAATATGGTGGACACCGATTTCTGCTACCGGGAGCTGCCCTTGGAGCTGGATCCCTTTGACAACGAGGCCTTTATGGCCTCCGCCATCCCCTTCTACGTGGTCTGTACCGATGTGGAGACCGGGCGGGCGGAGGTGGTCCTCTGTGACGATCTCCTCCGCAAGATCGACTATCTGCGGGCCTCCGCCTCCATGCCGCTGGTCTCCCGGACTGTGCGCATCGGCTCTCGGCGCTATCTGGATGGCGGCGTGGCGGACAGTGTGCCTATCCGAGCTTTTGAGGAGATGGGGTATGGGCGCAATATTGTGGTGCTCACCCGGCCTGCCGACTATGTGAAGTTCTCCGAGAACACCCCCCTCTTCCGCCTGCGCTACGCCAAGTATCCAAATTTCCGGAGGGCGCTGGCGCGGCGGCACATCGTCTACAACGAGACCATGGGGTATATTGGCCGCCAGGCCCGGGAGGGGGCGGCCTTCGTCATACGGCCCCGGGCCGCCCTGCCCATCGGGCGCACAGACACCGACCCGGAGCGGATCGAGGCCGTCTACCGCATCGGCCGGGAGGACGCGGAGCGGCGGATGGAGGCGCTGAAGGATTGGATCAAAAATGGCTGACGGAAATTCCGTCAGCCATTTTTTTGGTAATTACCAGCCCCACGAGACGTTGGCGGCGAAACGCTGCAGCAGTACGCAGGCTTGGCCGCAGGTCAGGTTGGCCGTGGGCGAAAGAGTGGTGGAGGTGGTGCCGGTCATCAGATTGGCGCCGCGGGCCCAGGACATGGCCGTCTGGGCCATGGGGCGGATCTCCCTGTAGTCGCTGTAGCCGGTGAGCTGGGCGCGCTGGGAGGTGCTGTAGTTCTTATAGCGGGCGTAGCAGTACAGGATCATGGCTGTCTGCTCCCGGGTCAGGGGCTTGTCGGTACCGTAATAGCCGCCCTCGTAGTAGTTGGGGACTATGCCGTTTTTGGTGGCCCAGGTCTGGTGGCCCTCTGCGCCGCCGCCCTCCCGGTTGTAGAGGATAGACAGGAGCATATCACGGGTAAACGGGGTCCGGTCGGACATCAGCTCCCCCGCCGCGGTGTAGATACGCCCATTCTGGCAGTACCAGCCGGTCATGGGAATGACCGGCTCCGCGGGGACGTAGTACCCGCCGCCGCCGCTGTCCCGGCGCTGGTAGGAGAGGAAGATCTCCACGTCGCTGTCGGGCATGGTGAAGGTGTACTCGTCGGTATACCGCTCATGGCAGCGGATGGTCCCTCCGGTGTCCGCGTTGATGACCTCCAGTTCGTCCAGCTCATAGTTGGACCGGGGGCTGAGCTCGATGGTGATCCGTGTCCCCTCCCGGGCCCGGTTATGGCTCACGTCAAAGGTGCCGCCGGTGACACGGTCGGGGTAGTCGATGTGGTAGTAGTCACCGCTGGGGTCGGAGGTGCCGGTGTCCTTCTCCCAACGGGCATAGATGGTGGTGTCGGCGGCGAAGGCGTAGCTGGCGGTTATCTTGGTGCCGTCGGTTTTCTCGGTGTACCAGCCCAAGAAGGTGTAGCCGCTGCGGGTGGGGGCCTTGGGGAGAGTGTCAAGTTTGCCGTCATCCCCGGTTTTTATGGTTTCTATGTCAGATACGCCGCCGTTGGCGTCAAGGGTAATGGTGTAGGGGGCTTTTTGCGTGGTATCGGAGTTCTTTGTCCACTGGGCCTTGAGCGTAACAGAGGCGTAGAAGGGGGTATTGTCCGTAACCTTCTCCATATCCTCCGTGAACCAGCCGTCAAAGCTGTAGCCCTCACGGGAGACCGCCGGCAGAGGCTTGGCAGGCTTGTGGTCCGCGCCAGTGGAGATGCTCTCTGGGGCGTCGGGGGCGTCAGCGTAGTTCAGATCAAAGGAGATGGTATAGGTCTGATCGTCCGCGCTGCCGTCCGCCTTCTTCCACTGGGCGTAGATGGTGGTGTCGCCGTTAAAAACAAGTCTGGTAGTGACCTCCGTCCCCGTACTGGTGGTCCATTTGTCAAAGGTATAGCCGCTGCGTGTGGGGGCGGCGGGCAGCGCTGTCAATTTGCCGTCGTTGTTGGTGGTTGCGGTGGTGCCGCCGCTGAGCGTCCCGCCGTTAGCGTTGAGAGTAATGGTGTAATTCTTTTTCACCGGTGTCCACTTGGCGTAGAGAGTGATGTCTCCGGTTACGGTATCGGTGGCAAAATCCCATTTATTGGTGCAGTCCGCCTCCTGATACCAGCCGGCGAAGGTGCAGCCGTCTCGGGTGGGGTCGTCGGGCTTTCCCACCTTGCCGCCCTTTTCGACGCTCCGGGCCGCTACCTGGCTGCCGCCTTGGCTGTCGAAGGTGACGGTGTACTTGGTGGGCGGCGGCGTGGTGCCGTTGGAGGTCCACTTGGCGTAGAGGGTGATATCGGCAGTTACTGTGTCCGTATCAAAATTCCACTCGGTTTTACAATCGGCCTCCTTAAACCAGCCGCCAAAAGTATAGCCGGCCTTTGTCGGATCGGTGGGCTTTGTCACTGTTTCACCGTGTTTGACGCTCTTGGATGCTACCTCATTGCCGCCTTGGCTGTCGAAAGCAACTGTAGCTGTTTTGGGGCCTATTGTATACACGGTGGTGTTATCGGATTGGGTGGTCCATAGTAAGTCCAAGTCATGCCCATCCGAATAGTAAGCGGTTGGACGCAATTCCTCCACGTCCTCTGCCGCTTTTATCAGAGTAACTTTTACGTTAGTACCATCGTAATAGCCGTCTTGCCGGTCCATTGCAATAATGTCCCCGGCCTCTATTTCTCGGCTGGCATCTCCTACTTTGCCCTTCGTCCCCTCAGCGCTATCGACACTAAAGTTACCCTCGGTCATGTTCTCCCCAATACTCAAGCTGCCGCCGCGCATCAGGATGCCCACACCGCCGGGGGCGCGGATTCCACCGCCGGTTACGTTCAGGATACCCTCCTGAGGGTGATAAATGCCGCAGGGGATATAGCCAGAGGTTGCAATCTTACCAATTAAGGTGCCTCCAGACATCTCGATGGTCGTTCCGGCATACTTAGGTGTCCCGTTTCCGCTTACCACAGCGTTATCCTTGCTCAGGAGTATACCACCGCTAATAACGGCCCTGCCGCCCTGACCCCGGACCAAAACAGCCGTCTCTGTTGATTCCACATAGCCGCCTTTAATGATGACGCTGGAAGCTTCTCCAGAGCCATCAATCTTACCATCTGCGCAGATGGCAACGTTGGCCGCACTTACGGTGCCGCTTTCCAGCACAAAAGTACCGCCATTTTGCACGCGAATGGCATTGTTCCGCCCCTCAGTCCCGGTAGTGATGCTACCATATTGATAAGGGACGGTATCGTTCTCATACTTGAGCTGCTTCGGATCCGCGTTACTGTCTATTACGGTTAATTTGCCTTCCACTATAATGGCAGTGGAAATAGAAGAATCGATACGAGCATTGTTTAAATCCAAGGTCACTTCACGGCCTTTGGGAACCTTTAGAGATAAAGATCCTGCCTGAAGCGGTATACTTCCGTTCTCTTTTAACTGAATATTCGAAACATTCTTATCGTTGAATAGTGTTTGGAGCGCTTCTGAACTTTCTGCAATCTTGGGTGTATCCCCTGTTGGTGCGTCTCCCTCTGCCGCCCACACGTTTAGGGGCAGCAGTGTCAGGGCCAAACACAGGGCTGCTATGGCGGCAGTCAGTCTCTTTTTCATTATGATTCCCTCCCGAAATATATCTTCTCTATTCTACTCCCGTATGTGCCTCTCAGAACCGCTCCTCATCCCCCTCAAACCGGCTGGGGAAGGGGGAGATCACACGTTTGCCCGCCTCGTAGTACCCCAGATCCGCCAGCTGCATATAGGGCGTCAGATACACCCGGGCCACGCCGGCGGTGATCACCGTCAGAAAAATCCAGCCGATGAAGCTCAGATCCAGCCAGAAGAGCTGCCCCTTCATGCCGTTGGTCTGTATGCCGCTGAGGGCGATGGCCTGGGAGGCGGAGAGCTCGGGATTCTCCAAGAGATTATACAGCGCGAAGCGGTAGCGGTAGGCCGCCACGATGCCGGGGATCCAAAAGAGCATGGACCAGAGAACGATCTTCAGCAACATCAGCACCGTCAGCCAGATCACCCGGCCCGCCATGCCGAAGCCGTCGAAGAGTACGGAGAAGGGGGTCTCCTCCCCCCGGACAATGCCCATGCAGAACAGCGTGTACCCCGCCGAGAGCACCGCGCTCATCAGCCCCACCAGCACCGTGACGAACATGGCCAGGCTGTCCCCTTTGGTGATGTAGTAAAACAGGGCGTCAATGCCGTTGAGCAGCAGCAAAATGGCGATATACACAGTGCTGAGGCCCAGCACAGACCGCCGTCCGCCCCGGATGAAGTCCCGCGCCGCCGATTTGACGCCGGGCCGGTTGATGGTTCCCATCGTTTTGGACACCTCCTGATTCTGTGGTGATATAGGATGTATTGTAGCATAGTTTTGTGGGGAGGGCAAGGGGGAGAGTTGCGCATGGAGCGAGAAGAGCGAAGCGCGGCGGCGGTGGGGACAGATTGTTAAAAAGGTGTCAGAATTGACAATTTTTTTGGGATTTCCTTGTCAAAAATGCTGGACAGATGGGGAAAACAGGTGTATATTGATAGGCGAATCCATTTCAGGGGCGGGGCCCCTTGGCATAGAGAGGTGAAGATATGGCACAGTCTTTTTTCGGCGGGATTCATCCCCACGACAAGAAGGCGGCGACGAACAAAAAGCCCATTGAAAAGCTGCCGCCGCCTGAGCAGGTGGTGATCCCCATGTCCCTGCACATCGGCGCGCCCTGCCGGCCCTGTGTGGCGGTGGGGGACCAGGTGCGCGTGGGGCAGGTGATCGGCGAGGCCACCGCCTTCGTCTGCGCGCCCATCCACGCCAGTATCTCCGGGACGGTGACGGCAGTGGAGCCCCGGCCCCACTTCAACGGCACCAACGTGCTCAGTGTGGTGATCAAAAACGACTTTGAGGAGACGCTGGACCCGTCGGTGCGGCCGGCGGAGGACCCAGACAGTCTGACGCCGGAGGAGCTGGCGGAGATCGTGAAGAACGCCGGGGTGGTGGGCCTCGGCGGCGCCACCTTCCCCACACACGTGAAGATCAGCTCCGGTCTTGGGAAGGTGGACACGGTGATTATCAACGCCGCCGAGTGTGAGCCCTACCTCACCAGCGACCACCGGATCCTTCTGGAGTACCCGGAGGAGGTCATCGGCGGGGCCAAGCTGCTGGCCAAAATCTTCAAGGTGGATAAGGTCCATGTGGGCATCGAGACGAACAAGATGAACGCAGCGGAGCTTCTGAAGCGGAAGATCGAGGAGGAGCACGCGCCGGTGGTGGTGGACGTGCTCCACGCCCGGTACCCGCAGGGGGCGGAGAAGCAGCTGTGCCAAGCCCTCACTGGCCGTCAGGTGCCCCCGGGACAGCTCCCGGCGGCCATCGGCTGTGCGGTCTTCTCCACCGCCACCGCCGCCGCCATCTACCGGGCGGTGTACAAGGGACTGCCGGTGATCAGCCGCGTGGTGACTGTCACCGGCTCCGGCGTGATGGAGCCCAAGAATTTAGAGTGTCCTGTGGGCACGCCGCTGAGCGATCTTTTGAACTGCTGCGGCGGCGTCAGCGAGCGGACCTATAAGCTCATTATGGGCGGTCCCATGATGGGCCACGCCCAGTACAGCGCCGAGGTTCCCGTGGGCAAGGGCACCAATGGCGTGGTGGCCTTTGCCAAGGACGAGGAGAAAACGGTGAAGGAGCCCACCTGCATCCGCTGCGGCAAGTGCACCAGCGTGTGCCCCATGCGCCTCCAGCCGCTGTTCCTCTATAAATATGAGCGCAAGGATATGGTGGAGGCTCTGGAGGCCGCCAACATCCTGGACTGCATCGAGTGCGGCGCCTGTGCCTACATCTGTCCGGGGCGGCTGCATTTGGTCCACTCTATGCGCATGGGCAAGCAGAAGGTGAACGCCGCCAAGGCCGCCGCCAAACGGGCTGCCGAGGAGGCTGCCAAGGCCGCGGAAGAGAAGAAGGAGGGGTAAGGCGATGACAGACTACAAGGAACTCAAGCTCAAGGCCTCCACCTCCCCCCATGTGCGCACCAAGGAGGACGCCCAAGCCATTATGCTGACGGTGATCATCGCCCTGCTGCCGGCGCTGGCCTTCGCGGTGTACAATTTCGGCCTCCGTTCGCTGACGGTGACACTGTGCTCTATGGCCGGCTGCGTGGTGTTTGAGGCCCTCTACCGCCTGATTGCCCGCAAGCACCAGACGGTGGGGGACTGTTCCGCCGCCGTGACGGGGATGCTGCTGGCCTTTGTGTGCCCGGTGACGATTCCCTACTGGACGCTCTTGATTGCCGACTTTTTTGCCATTGTGGTGGTCAAGCAGCTCTATGGCGGCATCGGCAAGAACTTCCTGAACCCGGCTCTGGCCGGACGGGCCTTCCTGTTCTCCTGGGCCAGCATTATGAGCCATTGGGCCGCTCCGGGAACCAAGGCGGCGGTGTGGGGAGCGGTGGACGTAGTCACCTACCCCACGCCGATGTCCTATCTCCACGCCAATGATCTGACGGGGCTCCAAGCGGTGTACGATCTGCCCGCCATGTTTACCGGCCGGATCGGCGGGTGCATCGGGGAGGTGTCCTCGCTGATGATCTTGGCGGGGTTCGTGTTCCTGCTGGCGCGGAAGGTAATCCTGCCGAATATTCCGCTGACCTATGTGGGCACTGTGGCCCTTTTGACCTTCCTCTTCCCCCGGGGCAACGACCCGGTGGAGTGGATGCTCTACAACATCTTTGGCGGCGGCCTGCTCCTTGGGGCGGTGTTCATGGCCACCGACTACGTCACCTCCCCTGTCAGCCGGAAGGGGCAGCTGATCTACGGCGTGGGCTGCGGCCTTATCACCGTGTTTATCCGCTATTTCGGCGGCTATAACGAGGGGGTCTGCTACTCCATCCTGCTGATGAACCTGGTGGTGTGGCTGATCGACAAGAACGTGCGGCCCCGCCGGTTCGGTGTGGCCAAGACCGCGATCTTCAAGAGGAAGGAGGCGGGAGGCAAATGAGCAGGAGAGACAAGCGCCCCGAGGATAAAAAGCCGGCGGCGGCCACGGGGGCAGCGGAGACCGCCTTGGTACAGGGCACGGCGCCGGCAGCGGCCGATACCGCCGCTCCGCAGACGCCGTCCGCTCCCCGCCGGGACAGGCGGGAGAAAAAGGATGGGGGCGGACTGGCCGCCCTCCTGACCGGCCCGGAGCGGCCCTATGTTCTCCGGCTGACGGTGACGCTCTTTGGGATTTCGGCGGCGGCGGCGCTGCTGCTGGGAATTGTGTACTGCATCACAAAGCCCGTTATTGACTGGCGCACCGAGGAGAAGACCAAGGCGGCTATGGCCATGGTGCTGGAGGCGGAGGAGTATCCCAAGGTGGAGGGGCTGACCCTTCCCGACGGTGTTACCGCCCTCCACGAGGCCACAGACGGCGGGGTGACCGTGGGCTATGTCTGCGAGGTGTCCTCCAACGGCTTTGGCGGCGCCATGAGTTTGGTGGTGGGCGTGGACCTCGACGGGCGGGTCACCGGCGTGTCGGTGATCAAGCACAGCGAGACCAAGAATATCGGCACCAAGGTGGTGATGAGCAGCAAGGTGCTCTCCCGGTTCATCGGTTTGGAGAGCCCTGTGACCCTCAACGGCGGGATCAACCGCTTTGACGGCGTCACCGGCGCCACCTTCAGCTCCAAGGGCGTTACTGCCGCGGTAAACGCGGCCCTCACCGCTGTGGACGCGGTGCTGTCGTAAGGGAGGGGATGCAGAATGAACGTGGGCAAACAGATCAAAGAGGGCCTCTGGTCCCAGAACCCGGTGCTGGTGCAGCTGTTAGGTATGTGCTCCACCTTGGCCATCACCACCTCCTTCTCCAACGGATTGGGTATGGGGGTGTCCGTGACCATTATACTGACACTCTCCAATGTGATTATCTCCCTGCTGCGGAAGATCATCCCGGACAAAATCCGTATCGCCGCTTACATTGTGGTGATCGCCACCTTTGTGACGATGGTGGATCTGCTCCTCCAGGCCTATCTGCCGGATATTGCCGAGTCCTTGGGCGTGTTTATCCCGCTGATTGTGGTCAACTGCGTCATCTTGGCCCGGGCGGAGGCCTTCGCCTCCAAGAACCGGGTGCTGCCCGCGGCCATTGACGGGCTGTGTCAGGGGCTCGGGTACACGCTGGTGCTGCTGGTGATGAGTGTGATCCGGGAGTTCCTCGGCAACGGTACCTTCGGTGCGGGCCTCCTCAACGGCGGCGAGGGCTATAAGGTTTTCAGCAGCGATTACAGCGCGCTGATGATGGTGATGCCCGTGGGCGGCTTCCTCACCTTGGGCGTGCTGATCGCACTGATGCAGTGGGTGCAGGGCCGCTCGGCGGGAAAGGGAGGTAAGTGAGAATGGATTGGACAAAGCTGCTCTCCATCGCCCTGGGGGCCATTCTGATCAACAACTTTATCTTCGCCCAGTTTTTGGGCATCTGCCCCTTTATGGGTGTGTCCAAGAAGATGGATACCGCCTTGGGCATGGGCTTTGCTGTGACGTTTGTCATGGGACTGGCCTCCGCCATCTGCTACTTTATCAATCTGCTGCTGGTGCGGCTGGGGCTGGAGTTTATGCAGACGGTGGCCTTCATTCTGGTAATCGCCGCCTTGGTGCAGTTTGTGGAGATGTTTTTGCAGAAGATGATGCCCGCCCTCTACGAGGCTTTAGGCGTGTATCTGCCGCTGATCACCACCAACTGCGCGGTGCTGGGCGCAGCTCTTTTGAACGTACAGAACAAGTACAGCTTTATTGAGTCCGTGGTCTACGGCGTTACCGGCGGCCTGGGCTTTCTGCTGGCCATTGTGCTCTTTGCCAGCATCCGGGAGCGTCTGTACATGGTGGCGGAGCCGCCCAAGTGCTTCAGGGGGTTCCCTATTGCGCTGATCACCGCGGGGCTAATGGCTTTGGCCTTCGGCGGCTTCAGCGGCCTGCAGGTCTTTTAAGGGGGTGCGGATATGCTGGTCATACTCTATGCGGTTTTGATCTTAGGGGCCTTGGGCGGCCTCTTCGGCTTAGTGCTGGCGGTGGCCTCCAAGATCTTTGAGGTAAAGAAGGATCCCCGGATCGGGGAGGTTCTCAGCACCCTGCCCGGGGCCAACTGCGGCGGCTGCGGCTTTGCCGGCTGTGCCGCCTGTGCGGAGGCCATCGTGGCCGGCCGGGCGCCGGTGAACGCCTGCCCGGTGTGCTCCGGGGCCCAGACCACCCATATTGCGGCCATTATGGGCGTGGATGTCACCGCCGCCGAGCGGCGGGTGGCCTTCGTCCGCTGCGCCGGCGGCACCCGGGCCAACCGGAAATTCCACTATATCGGCCTCCCTGACTGTGCCGCGGCACTGAAGGTGGGCGGTACCGGGCCTCTGAGCTGTGCCTATGGCTGCTTAGGCTTTGGCAGCTGCATGAAGGTGTGTACCTTCGGGGCCATCCACATCAACCAGTACGGCGTGGCGCAGGTGAACCCGGACAAGTGCACCGACTGCCGCCGCTGTATGGCGGTGTGCCCTCAGAAGGTGATTGTGGAGGTGCCCTACAACGCGGACATCATGGTCAATTGCAGCTCCAAGGATCGAGGGGCCGTGGCCCGGAGCAACTGCGCCTTCTCCTGCATCACCTGCCGCCTGTGCGAGAAGAACTGCGCCAGCGGCGCGGTGACGATTGCGGACAACATCGCGGTGATCGACTACACCAAGTGCACCTCCTGCGGCACCTGCGCGGCCAAGTGCCCCCGGAAGGTCATTCGGGACATCCACGCCGACGGCAAGGTCATGCCGGTGGTTGCGGGCTGACGCCCCTGCTTGAGGACCGCTTGGCCGGTCGGTCGAACGAAAAAGCTCCCAAAAGCGGCGAAGCCGCGAGGCTCTGCGGAATTTTGACTGAACAGGCGGCGCTGCAAGCGCCGCCTGTCCTCGCGCTATAGCTGCCGCAAGGGCTTCTTATGAAGATTTTGTAAACCCTCGTCCTTCCCCTTGACCGATTTGGGGAATTGGCGTATGATAACCTCAGAAAAACATCTGGGTTTCACCGACAGGAGGGGTGCTCTATGGCACAGGCAAAAAAAGGGTCCGTGATCCCGTTCTACGCCGTGGCGGCGATCTGGGTGGGCTATGCCGCCCTCTTTGATCTCTATGCGCCGCTCCACTTTGTCACTGCGGCGGTGATCTCCGGCGCCGCGTTCCTGCTGCTGCGGGCGGTCTGCGGCGGCGAGAGCGCCGCGCCGGCCAAGGAGGAGGACAGGCCCAAGGCGGGGGAGAAGAAGGGCGCCGGCAATCCGGAGATAGACAAGATGATCGCCGACGGAGACAAGGCCGTCAGCGAGATGCGCCGGCTTAACGACGCCATCAAGGACCCCAAGATCTCCGCCCAGATCGACCGGCTGGAGGCGGTGTCCCTGCGCATCTTTAGCGCGGTGAAGGAGGACCCGAAGAAGCTGCCCCAGATCCGGCGGTTTATGGACTACTACCTGCCCACCACCCTGAAGCTCCTCAACGCCTATGACCGGATGGGCAGCGCCGGGGTCAGCGGGGAGAACATCGGCGGCACCATGAAGCGGGTGGAGGAGATGATGGACACCATCGTCGCCGCCTTCGAGAAGCAGTTGGACAGCCTCTACGGCGCCGACGCCTTGGACCTGTCCGCGGACATGACCGTGCTGGAGACCATGATGGCCCGGGAGGGTCTGGCCGGCGAGCAGATGAAGGCGGAGACCACCAAAAACGATGACGGCACCGACATCAAGCTGGAGCTGTGAAGCGGCGCCGGTGGGAGAAAATCTCCTTCCGCACGGCGGCACTGCTCCACGCCCTCCTCTCCGCCGGGTGCTTTGCCGTGGCGGTCTGTAGCTTCCGCCAGCCGGCGGCGGAGGACTGGCGGCTCTCGTGTGGTGGTTCCTGCTCTGCGGCGGGGCCTGCGCCTCAAACGCGCCGGGGGCCTATCGGAGCGGCATCGGGATGAGGAGGAGAGCAACCCATGAATCGGCGTAAAAAGGCTCTTTCTCGGGCCATCGTCTCGGTCCTGAGCGGTTTGTACGCCGCTGTCTGGCTCTATGCGGGTATCCTCGGGGAGACCACCATCTTTGGCCGGACTGCCCTCTGGGCCCGGTGCGCCGATGCGCTGTTTGGTCTGGTCCTGCTGTTCGGGGCTGTCATCTGGGCAGTCCGGGCGGCGCGGACCGGTCGGAGAGGGGAGTGACCAGCCGCGCAGCTTCCCTGTAGGGCGCGACAACTTGGCTGCGCCTTCCCTCGTTGACGGGATCGGTTTGATAGACCGTTTGCCGGGGCGGCCTTTGGCCGCTACACCCGATAAGAGGCCCGCCGGGGAGCAGGAGAAGGAGGAGAGTACGATGAAGGAGCAAAACAGACCGCCCTCCCTGATGGGCGACAGCCTCTGCGGGGCGACGCAGCTCTTGGCTGGGGGCTTTTGCCTGCGGCAGTGTGCTTACGTGGAGACGTCGGGGGATCGGTGGCTCTGGTTTCTCGGCGCCCTGCTGTTCCTGACGGCGGCGCTGTGGAGTGGGCGGCAGGCGGTTTTTGCCTATCGCCTGCGGAAGGGGCGTCCGGTCAGACGAAACAAAAAGTGGGACGCTGTGCTGTATTTTTGCAGCGCCGCTGTGTGTGCGGCCTTAGCCGTCTGCTGGCTCTTCAGTGACGGTTTCCGCTGGTCCAGCGTGCTGCTGTCCCTGCTGTTCCTGTCCGCCGCCGGCTTGCAGATCAGCTATGGCATGAGAAGGATCAGGCGGTAGATCAGAGCAGCTCAATATGATGGAGGGATTGATATGACGCGGAAGGAGAAGTGGAATGTGGCGTTCAGTTTTCTCTGCGCCCTGATCTGGGCCGGGGTGGGCTGCGCTTGGTTCGTCCGGGCCTATCGAGGCGCCATCGGGACCCCTTGGTTCAATGTGGTGCTGGGCTTGGCCTGCCTCGCCACCGGAGGGCTGTATGTCTGCCGGGGCGTGCGGGATAGTTTGAATACAAATCGCAATAACAAAAAATAATAATACAGTTGGTATTTTATTCATCAGCAAAGGGGTGTCTTATTCGCAGCCTCCATGCAGGGACGCACATTGTGTGCCCGCTCTTCCGATACATGTCAGGCCGGGGTAGGACGGGTGCACAATGCGTGCCCCTGCAGGATCTAACGGACACGATCAAATGCGCGGCAGGACACTTCCATATCAGTACAACCACTTGACAAACGAGGGAGGAAACAAATCATGACAGAAAACAGTATGCCTGAGCTGACCCTGACCCCCAGCGCCGCTGCCGAGGAGGCGCCCCAGCTGGTTTTAGGCGGCGAGCCCCCTGCCGCCGCCGAACCGGCCAAGCAGGAGGCGGAGCCGGTAAAGCTGGACGACTCCATGCTCACCGAGGCGGAGCGAAAGATGGTAGACGACTTCTCCAAAAAGATCGACATCACCAACAGCCAGATGGTCTTGGAGTACGGCTCTGCAGCCCAGAAGAGCGTGGCCTCCTTCTCGGAGAACGCCCTGTCCTCTGTACGCAACAAGGACCTGGGCGAGGTGGGTGAGACCCTCACAAGCCTTGTGGTGGAGATCAAGGACTTTGGTGAGGAGGAGAAGAAGGGCCTCTTTGGTATGTTCAAGAAGGCCAGCAACAAGCTGGAGGTCATGAAGGCCCAGTATGGCAAGGTGGAACAGAGCGTGGACAAGATCGCCCGGGAGCTGGAACAGCACCAGATCACGCTGATGAAGGACATCGCCATGTTCGACCAGATGTATGAGCTGAACCTGAAGTACTACAAGGAGCTCACCATGTACATTCTGGCGGGCAAGAAGCGCCTGACGGAGATCCGCAGCACGGAGCTGGAGGAGCTGCGCAAAAAAGCGGAGAGCAGCGGCAAGGCGGAGGACGCCCAAGCCTACAACGACCTCTCCCAGATGTGCGACCGGTTTGAGAAGAAGCTCCATGATTTGGAGCTGACCCGGATGGTGTCCATTCAGATGGGTCCCCAGACCAGAATGCTGCAAAATAACGATACCTTAATGGTGGAGAAGATCCAGAGCTCCCTTGTAAACACGATCCCCCTTTGGAAGAGCCAGATGGTGCTGGCCTTGGGCCTGGAGAACAGCCGCAAGGCCACAGAGGCCCAGAGCGCGGTGACACAGGCGACCAACGATCTTTTGAAGAAGAACGCGGACATGCTGAAGATGGGCACCATCGCCACCGCGCGGGAGGCGGAGCGGAGCATCATTGACATTGAGACTTTGCAGCACACCAATGAGCAGCTGATTTCCACCTTGGATGAGGTGCTGCAGATCCAGCGGGATGGTGCGCAGAAGCGGAGAGAGGCGGAGCAGCAGCTTGGAAAGATCGAGGGTGAGCTGAAGGCAAAGCTGATGGAGCTGAGAGGATAGCCTGCCGCGCAGGGACAGCGCTCCCCGCGGCGCAGACTGTCAGGCGGCAGAACAGAAGGAGGCACCACTGTTGAAATTTTTCAAAAACCGTTTTGTGGCAATCGTAATAATGGTGGCTGCCATTATTCTCTCCTCCCTCTATGGGCGCAGCAAGGGCCCCGCCCTGCGAATTCCCGAGGGAGGGCCCGCTATCGACACCTCCCTCAGCACGGCGGCCTATGAGAACTATATTGTGGACAACGCCAAGGTTCTCTCCGCCAGGACAGAGAAAAATCTCAGCATCTACAACGCCAACTGGAACCAGTGGGCGGGGAGCATCCTCGCCGTGGTCACGGTAAAGAGTCCTCCCTCCTCCATGGAGGATGCCGCCTGGGACTGGGCGGCGGAGCTGGAGCTGATGGACAACGACGCTATTTTGCTGCTGTGCAGCGGCACAAAGGACGCCTTTTTCTTCACCAGCGGCAACTTCTACGACGCGGTGGGCGGTCGGGAGACCACCTACCTCTCCGCCTACGTCTATGAGGACATCCAAAAGGGGGACTATGACGCGGCGGCGGAGAACCTCTTCGGCAGCCTCAACCTCCTTTTCGCGGACGTGGCCTACACCGGCGGCGGCAGTCTCCATATGGTCTCCGCAGTGATGGTACTGGTGGTGCTGATTGTGATGCTGGTGGTGCTGTTCTCTCTGCTGGACAGTGTCCGGTACAGCACTTGGCGGCGGCGCTATATCGGGATCCCCTGTCCCCCGGTCTACCGGCCTATTCTGTGGTGGCACGGTCCCCGCAGCGGCTGGTACCGCCGGCGGCACAGCCAGCCGCCCCCTCTGCCTCCCCGCGCTCCGCCTCCCCGGCCGCCTATGGGCGGAGGCTTCGGCGGCGCGCCCAGGCCCGGAGGGTTCGGGGGGAGCTCCCGGCCCAGCGGCGGGAGCTTTGGGAGCTCCGGCCGTGTCGGGGGCGGCGGTTTCTCCCGAGGCGGCGGCTTTGGCAGCAGCGGCCGCGTAGGAGGAGGCGGCTTCTCCCGGGGCGGCGGGTTCGGCAGCAGCGGCCGCAGCGGCGGGGGAGGCTTCTCCCGAGGCGGCGGGTTCGGCCGGCGATAGGCATAAAAAGAGACGGAGGGCCCTGTGGGCGCTCCGTCTCTTTTTATGCGCTGGGCGGGAGCAGAGGAGCGAAGAGGAGGCCGGCAGAATTTTCCTGCCGGCCTCCTCTTTCCTTCTATCCTCAGCGGGCAATCCCCCGCATCTCCGCTACGCTGTGGAACCCCCGTTCCTCCATAAATCGCTGGAGGCCGTCGATCACCTCCGTCATGGCCATGGGGTTGACGAAGTTCACGCACCCCACCTGCACGGCGGAGGCTCCGGCCATGATATACTCCGCGGCATCCTGCCAAGTGGCAATACCGCCGCAGGCGATGACGGGAATCGACACCGCGCCGCTGGCCTGATAGACCAAAAACATGGTCTGGGGCTTGATGGCCGGACCGGACATCCCGCCGGAAATGTTGCCCAAAACCGGCTTTCCGGTCTTAATGTCAATCTTCATGGCCCGATATGTGTTGGCCACCGTCACCGCGTCGGCGCCGGACAGCTCCGCGGCCCTGGCGGTCTCCCGGATGTCGGAGACATTGGGGCTCAGCTTCACATACAGCGGCAGCTTGGTCCGCTTCCGCACGCCGGAGACGATCTCCTCCACAATGGCGCCGCCTGCGGAGAAGGGCAGGCCGGTGCCCACGTTGGGACAGGACAGGTTCAGCTCGATGGCCCCCACCCGCTGGTCGTCCGCCACGATCTCCGCGGACTCGTAGTAGTGCTCCGGGGCGTGGCCGGAGAGGCTGAGCACCACCGGCGCACCGATGGCATCAAATCGGGGCAGCTCCCGCGTCATAAAGGCCTCAATCCCCACCGAGGGAATTCCAACAGCATTGATCATGCCGCCTAAGACCTCGGTGATCCGAGGGGCGCTGTTCCCCTCCCGGGGATGGCGGTGGACGCTCTTGACCATCACCGCCCCCAGCCGGTCCATGGGGAACACATCGGCGTTGTGCTCAAAGTAGTCGTAGGCGCCGGAGGCGGGCATAACAGGATTTTTCATCTCCATGCCGCCTAAATTGATCCGCAAATCACATGCTCCCATGGCTCACACGATCCTTTCTGTGGGGAATACGGGACCGCACTGACACACCGTCTCGTACTGCTCCCCGCCGTCCTCCCCGCGGGTTCTGCACACGCAGCCCTTGCAGGCACCGATTCCGCAGGCCATGTGCTCCTCCAAGGACACATAGCTCTCAAAGCCGCAGCGCAGGTGAAGCTGGTGCATCTCCCCCATCAAGCGCTTGGAGCCACAGGAGTAGGCCGCGTCAAAGGCCAGCTTCTCCAGATCCTCGGCAAAGAACGCCGTCACATTTACCTTGGCATCGCAGGTGGTGCGGAGGATAACGCCCAAATCCTCCAGCTCCTCTCTGTCAAAGAGCTGCTGTTCCTCCTTGGCGGAGAGGTAGGCGTAGACCTCCGTCCCCTGCTCAACAGCCCGGCGGGCCAAAAGACGCAGAGGCGCGATGCCGATCCCCCGGCCAATGACCGCAATGCGCTTCGCCCCTGCCGCCAAGGGGAAGCCGTGGCCCAGAGGCCCCAAGGCTTGGAGGAAATCTCCCCTCTGGAGCTTCGCCATCAGGGCCGTACCCTCGCCCACCACCTTGTAGAGGAAGCTGACGGTGCCCGCCGCCAAGTCGGCGTCGTTGATGCTGATGGGGCGCATAAGGAAGGGGACGGTCCCCTCCCACGCCTTGAGCATCATAAACTGGCCCGGCTGGGAGGCCTGCGCCATCTCCGGGGACTGGATTACGATCCGCCGGTACTGGGGACTGATGGCCGAGGTCTCGGCGACTTTAACTGTTTGATACATCCTTTTTCTCCCTATCAGGGAACTTCCCTGTGTCGTTTTTCCTCAAAAATGCTAAAAATTGACCAATTACTGCACCCGGCCGGTGATGAGCCCTAAGAGGGCCATGCGGAGGTACATGCCG
>CANPBB010000005.1 GCA_947572235.1 uncultured Clostridia bacterium | reverse complement strand
GGGCAGAAGCTGCCCATCTTCTCCGGCTCCGGCCTGCCCCACGCCCAGCTGGCGGCGCAGATCGCCCGTCAGGCCAAGGTGCTGGGCGGCGAGTCGAACTTCGCCGTGGTGTTCGCCGCCATCGGTATCACCTTTGAGGAGTCGGAGTACTTCGTCAACGAGTTTAAGCGTACCGGCGCCATCGACCGTACCGTGCTCTTTACCAACCTGGCTGACGACCCCGCCGTGGAGCGTATCGCCACGCCCCGTATGGCCCTTACCGCCGCGGAGTATTTAGCCTTCGACAAGGGGATGCACGTGCTGGTTATCCTCACTGACATCACCAACTACGCCGAGGCGCTGCGTGAGGTCTCCGCCGCCAAGAAGGAGGTCCCCGGACGCCGCGGCTACCCCGGCTATCTGTACACCAACTTGGCCACCATCTATGAGCGGGCCGGCCGTCAGTTAGGTAAGGAGGGGTCCATCACCATGATCCCCATCCTCACCATGCCCGAGGACGATAAGACCCACCCCATCCCCGACCTCACCGGCTACATCACCGAGGGTCAGATCATCCTCAGCCGTGAGCTCTACCGCAAGGGCATCATGCCCCCGGTGGACGTGCTGCCCAGCCTCTCCCGTCTGAAGGACAAGGGCGTGGGCGTGGGCAAGACACGCGAGGACCACGCCTCCACCATGAACCAGCTGTTTGCCGCCTACGCCTCGGGCAAGGAGGCCAAGGAGCTGATGACCATCCTGGGCGAGTCCGCCCTGAGCCCCACCGATCTTCTGTACGCCAAGTTTGCCGACGAGTTTGAGAAGCGCTATGTCTCCCAGGGCTATGAGACCAACCGCTCCGTGGAGGAGACGCTGAACTTGGGCTGGGAGCTGCTCAGCATTCTGCCGAAGAGCGAGCTGAAGCGTATCAAGCAGGACATGATTGACAAGTACCTGCCCAAGCAGGAGGCGTGAGGCGGAGAAAGAGGTGAGATACCATGCCATCCGCAACCGTAAACCCCACCAGAATGGAGCTGACCCGGCTGAAAGGCCGGCTGAAAACCGCCACCCGGGGCCATAAGCTCCTGAAGGATAAGCGGGACGAGCTGATGAAGCAGTTCCTCGAGATCGTGCGTAAGAACCGGGTGCTCCGCGCCAAGGTGGAGAAGGGGCTGGAGGAGGCCAACGCGGCCTTCACTGTGGCCTCGGCCATCATGAGCCCGGAGATGCTGGAGCAGGCGCTGCTCTATCCCAAGCAGAGTGTGGAGCTGGACATGAAGTTTCAGAACATCATGTCTGTCAATGTGCCCCGCTACACCTTCCACACCAGAAATGAGGACCCCACGGAGATCTATCCCTACGGCTTCGCCCAGACCAGCGGTGAGCTGGACGCGGCCTTGGAGGCCCTCAGCCGCGTGTTTCAGGATATGCTGGAGCTGGCGGAGGTGGAGAAGACCATGCAGCTGCTGGCGGAGGATATCGAGAAAACCCGCCGCCGCGTCAACGCGCTGGAGTACGTGATGATCCCCAATTTCCAGCACAATATCCGCTATATCTCCATGAAGCTGGACGAGAATGAGCGCGGGAACATTGTCCGACTGATGAAGGTCAAGGACATGGTCCTGAAGGAGGCCATCGAGGACCGGCAGGAGCAGAACGACCGGATCGCCAAGGCCTTTGGGAAGTCCGGCGAGGCGCCGAAGGAGGTATAAGAGGCGGCTGGATCGCCTTTGTACCGTTTGTTTCGGTGCGCGAATGATGAGAAGATGGTACCGCTTGGGAGAATCCAAGCGGTACCATCTTTTTTGCGGCGGTTATTGGTGATTGAGAAAGGGGGGCAAGGACTCGCTATAATAGATACAAATATAATTGAAGTACAGCATATCTTCCTGCTGAAAACAATCTCTGCTTTATGGCTGCTCCGCCCTCTCCTTTGTTCCGATGCCGCGGTGCGCTATGGGGAAAATCTACTGGCGGCAGTCTCCTGCGGGGATCGGCTTTTTGCTAAAAATGTCTGATTTGGGGGGAGGCTGGCAGCTATAGGAAGTTTTGGTTGACAAACAGGGCATTTTCTGGCATCATCAGTACAGCGGAGGCCGCGGGAGGAAGCGGCGGCGGTCCGACGAAATGAAGCGGAGGAGAGAATAGGCATGGATTTGAAGTTTGACGTGAAGGAAAAGGTGGAGGAGCTGGTAAAAAAGCTCCAGAGCGATCCGGCCTTGCTGAAAAACTTTGAGCAGGACCCCATCAAGACCATCGAGAAGCTGGTGGGCGTGGACCTGCCCGACGAGAAGCTCCAGCCCTTGGTCAACGGCATCAAGGCCAAGCTGGCCACGGTGGATATTGGGGACGCGCTGGGTAAGCTGTTCAAATAAAATAGCAAAGAACGCCCCCACGGGGCGTTCTTTGCTATTTGGGGCCGCGGGCCTTGCGCGTATGTCGATAAAAAATGATTCGCCTCTACAGGCCCAGCAGTACCGTGGCGAAGCTAAAGTAGATCAGCAGCGACACCACGTCCACGATGGTGGTGATGAAGGGGCCCGCCACTACCGCCGGATCCAAGCCCACCTTGTCGGAGAGCAGGGGCAGGAGGCTTCCCACCACCTTGGCGCAGAACACCGTACAGACCAAGGTCAAACAGATCACCGCCGCCACCGGCACTGTCACCGCGGTATTCCCCAGCAGCAGCCGGTCCACCAGCATCAGCTTCACAAAGTTGCACCCCGAGAGCAGCGCCCCGCAGCTCACCGCTACGCGGATCTCCTTCCACAGCACCGCCGCCAGATCGCCGAAGGCCACCTCGTTTAAGCTCAGCGAGCGGATCAGGGCCACGCTGGCCTGGTTGCCGCTGTTGCCGCCGGTGTCCATCAGCATGGGGATAAAGCCGATGAGCACCGAGCAGGCGGCGAGGGAGTCCTCAAAGCTGGAGATCACCACGCCGGTGAAGGTGGCCGAGAGCATCAGCAGCAGCAGCCAGGGGATACGGCTCTTCACTGTTTCCCACACCCCGGTGCGCAGGTAGGGCTTATCCGTGGGGTTGATGCCGACGATGCGCTCGAAGTCCTCGGTGGCCTCCTTCTCCATCACGTCGATGGCGTCGTCGATGGTGACGATGCCCACCAGCCGGTGCTCGTCGTCCACCACCGGCATAGCCAAAAAGTCGTACTTGCTCAGGCTCTGGGCCACGTCCTCCCGGTCCTCCATGGTGGACACAGCGATGACATTGGTCTCCATGATATCCTCAATGATGTCCTCGTAGTCCGAGAGCAGCAGCGTCCGGATGGACACCAAGCCCAGCAGATGGCGGCTGGGGTCCACCACGTAGCAGATGTTGATGGTCTCCTTGTCCACGCCGGTGCGTCGGATGCGCTTAAAGGCGTCCTCCACAGTCATGTCCCGCTTCAGATCCACAAACTCCGTGGTCATAATGGAGCCGGCGGAGTCCTCCGGGTACTTGAGAATCTCGTTGACGCTGCGCCGGGTCTCCGGGTCTGCGGACTGCAAAATCCGCTTCACCACCGAGGCGGGCATCTCCTCGATGATGTCCACTGTGTCGTCCACATAGAGCTCGTCTAAAACCTCCTTCAGCTCCGTGTCGGAGAAGGTCTTGATGAGCAGCTCCTGCCCCTCCGGCTCCATCTCCACAAATACCTCCGCCGCCAGCTCCTTGGGTAGCAGACGGTAGAGCACCGGCAGGCGGGTGTCCGGCAGCTGACTGAGCACGTCGGCAATGTCCGCCGCGGCCTCCTCGCTGAGGAGATCCCGGAGGGCCGTCCACTGTTTTCGCTCCGCCATCTCCTCCAACTGCTCCATAAAGGCTCCATTCTCAATATCCAGCATCCTGTATACCCCCTTCCCGGCATTTGTCCATAAAAAAATCCATGACTTGCGGCAACCCGGCAGTCATGGCATCTGCGCTGAGAATCGGGGCGCATCCTCTCCCCGACCACCGTTCGAGCTTTAGCATCTCAGGGCGGTGAAATCGCATTAGATCATGCCTTGTTTTCGACATGACCTGCTCAAACCATCCCACCGTGTCTCCACGGTTACGCGGCAGCGATCCATATCCCTGAGGTAGCCTTGCCTACCGGACCTTATGATATTCCTTCTGTTATAGTATGCTTTTTTCCCTCCGCTGTCAACCTTTTTCCCCTGCCAGAGGAGGAATTTTTTTGACAAACTCCCTCTTGTTCTGTAAAAGATATTATGGTACAATAGTACGATAATCAAAAACCGCGGAAAATACAAAATACGGACCTGTTACAGAGAACAAGGCGATCCTGAGGCGGGGACGCGGAGAGGAGGGCGGCTATGGGCGTACACGACGGGCACAGAAAGAGGCGGCGGGAGCAGTTTGTCCGCCACGGCTTGGATGCCTTTGCCGACCATGAGGTGCTGGAGCTGCTGCTGTTCTACGCCATCGGCCGCCGGGACACCAACCCTATTGCGCACGCGCTTTTGGACCACTTTGGCTCCTTGCCCGCGGTGTTCGCCGCCCCCTTGGAGGAGCTGGAGCAGGTGGAGGGCATGGGGCCCCATGCGGCCTCGCTGGTGGCGCTGCTGCCGGCGATTTTCCGCCGCCTCCGCCTCTCCGCTGAGGGGCAGAATCTGAAGCTTACCACCACGGAGGAGATGGGCGCGTACTTTTTGGATCTGTTCTTCGGCCAGCGCAGCGAGTTGATGTATCAGGTGTGCTTGGACGGAAAGGGAAAGGTGCTCTGCTGCCGCCGGCTCAGTGAGGGCGGCGCGTCGGCGGCGGAGTGCAGTGTCCGCCGGGTGGTGGAGATCGCCCTGCGGTGCAACGCGGTGGGCGTGGTGCTGGCCCACAACCACCCCAGCGGGGTGGCGCTGCCCTCCCGGGAGGACTATGTCGCCACCTCGCAGGTGGCGGAGGCCCTCTCCGCCATCGGGGTAAGGCTGGTGGACCACATCATTGTGGCGGATCAGGATTTTGTTTCGATGGCGGAGAATGGGTCCATTGCCCAGCGGTGCTTTTGAGGAGGGGGTATCCCTCGTCTGCTAAATCGTGAGGGATAGCCCGCCCAAGGCAACACTGGAGATAAAATCCGCATCCAGCAGCAGGCGGCTGCCAAAGCAAACCCCCGCCGCGAAGGCTGCGGTGCCGTTGATCCGCCGCAGGGCGTTGATGGCATCCTGCCGCGCTATCGTATCGCCCTCCCCGGCCAGCAGCAGCTGCTCCGCCTCCTCCGCAACCGGCCCCATATCCCCATAGGCGTCAAGGATTTCCTTCGCATGGGGTTTGTAGTAGTTTTCGTATAACCATTCGTAGATTGTTTCCATGTGGACGCCTCCATAATACAACATCTTATGTCGCTATGCCTATATTATACACCACGCAATATGTCGTGTCAAGGGGAAGTTTCAAATGAATGTTATCATGCCAATTTTTTCTGCCAGACTAAAAGAGCTCCGAAAAGAGAAGAAGCGCACGCAAAAGGATATGGCGGAGTTGCTCAATTGTACAGACCGCCACTACCAACGGATTGAGTATGGGCAGATCAATGTCCCATCGTTGGATTTAGTTACCCTTGCCGATTATTTTGATGTGTCTGCCGATTACCTTTTGGGGTTGGATGATCATCGGAAGCGCCGTTGATTTTGTAGGGGCGGGTTCTATCTACCTGTTCTTCTGGTGCCAGAGACGTTTCAATGGGCCCTTCGGTGGGTTTTTGTACAGCTTCATGTCAGGAGGGGGCTGAACCATGACACGTGAAACTATTTTACCGGATTTCTCTGCTAAATTGAAAGAACTGCGGAAAGCGAGAAATTTGACGCAGAAGAATATGGCAGAGCTGCTGCAATGTACGGTGCGGTACTATCAGATGATAGAATATGGGCAGATCAATATTCCGGTTTCGACACTGCTCATCCTCGCTAACTATTTTGGCGTGTCTACCGATTGCCTGCTGGGCCTGACGGGCAGCCTGTCAAGAGGAGAATGACGAAATGAATACAAAAATTATTATGCCGCTTTTTTCTGCAAGGATAAAGGAACTGCGGAAGGAGTGAAAACTCAAGCAGCGGGAGATGGCAGCACTGCTGGAATGCACGGAGCGTCACTACCAGTGCATCGAGTATGGACAGGTTAATGTCCCCTCGTTGGATATAATGCTGTTTGCCGACTACTTCGGCGTGTCCACTGATTATTTGCTGGGCCGTACAGACCGCCGGGAGCGCCTGTAGGGGCGCACAAGCGCAAAAAAAAGCGGGTACCGCTTTCGTGGTACCGACAGGAGAAGTTCTATGCCAAATTTTGAAGTTGTCTCACCCTACACCCCCGCCGGGGATCAGCCTCAGGCGATTGAGAAGCTGGCCGCCGGCATTGAGGACGGCCTGCGCCAGCAGGTCCTCTTAGGTGTCACCGGCTCGGGGAAGACCTACACCATGGCTAAGGTCATTGAGGCCGTCCAGCGCCCCACGCTGGTCCTGGCCCACAATAAGACCCTGGCCGCCCAGCTCTGCGCCGAGTTTAAGGAGTTCTTCCCCAACAACGCCGTGGAGTACTTCGTCTCCTACTACGACTACTATCAGCCGGAGGCCTATATTCCGCATACCGACACCTATATCGCCAAGGATGCCACCACCAACGACGAGATCGACCGGCTCCGCCTCAGCGCCACCGCCGCCCTCTTTGAGCGGCGGGACGTGATCGTGGTGGCCTCCGTCTCCTGTATCTACGGCTTGGGGGAGCCTGACGACTTTGAGAAGATGATGATCTCCCTCCGCACCGGGCAGGAGCGGAGCCGGGATGAGCTTTTGCAGCGTCTGGTGGAGATCCGGTACGAGCGCAACGATGTGGCCTTTGAGCGGAATATGTTCCGCGTCCGGGGGGACACGGTGGAGCTCTACCCCGCCTACTACCGGGACCGGGCCATCCGGGTGGAGTTCTTCGGTGACGAGATCGACCGCCTCAGCGAGATCAACCCCCTTACCGGCGCGGTGAACCGCCTTTTGAACCACGTGGCCATCTACCCCGCCAGCCACTATGTTACTCCCCCGGAGAAGATCGAGCAGGCGCTGGTGCAGATCCGGGAGGAGCTGGAGGAGCGGGTCAAATTCTTTGAGGACAATGACAAGCTGGTGGAGGCCCAGCGGATCCGTCAGCGGACGGAGTACGACATGGAGATGATGCGGGAGCTGGGCTACTGCACCGGTATTGAGAACTACAGCCGCTGTATCTCCAACCGCCCGGTGGGCTCCCCGCCCATGACCCTCTTGGACTACTTCCCCGACGACTTTGTTCTCTTTGTGGACGAAAGCCACGTCACTTTGCCCCAAGTCCGGGCCATGTACAACGGCGACAGGGCCCGGAAGGAGAGCTTGGTGGAGTACGGCTTCCGCCTCCCCTGCGCCTTCGACAACCGGCCGCTGCGATTTGAGGAGTTTGAGGAGCGTTTCCACCAGATCATCTGCGTCTCTGCCACCCCCACCGACTACGAGCGGGAGCAGGCCGACCAAGTGGTGGAGCAGGTGATCCGCCCCACGGGCCTTCTGGACCCGGTGGTGGAGGTCCGCCCCGTCACCGGTCAGATTGACGATTTGATCGGCGAGATCAACCAGCGGGCCCAGCGGGGCGAGCGGGTACTGGTGACCACGCTGACCAAGAAGATGGCGGAGGATCTGACCGCCTACCTGAAAAACGCTGGCATCCGGGTGCGCTACATGCACCACGATGTGGAGACGATCGAGCGGATGGAGCTGATAAGAGACCTGCGCTTGGGCGAGTTCGACGTATTGGTGGGCATCAATCTGCTGCGGGAGGGTCTCGACATGCCGGAGGTCTCTCTGGTGGCTATTTTGGACGCGGACAAGGAGGGGTTCCTCCGCAGTGAGACCAGCCTGATCCAGACCATCGGCCGCGCCGCCCGAAACGCGGAGGGGCTGGTCATCCTCTATGCGGACACGGTGACGCGCAGCATGCGGGCCGCCATGGACGAGACGGAGCGCCGCCGGAGGAAGCAGGACGAATTCAACAAGGCCCACGGCATCGTCCCCAAGACCGTCATCAAGTCCGTCCGGGAGGTGCTGGAGATCAGCAAGTCCGCCGAGGCCGCCCAGCGCAGCGCCGGCCGCAGGCTCACCCGGGCCGAGGCGGAGCGGGAGATCGTCAGGCTGGAGAAGGAGATGCGGGAGGCCAGCAAGATGCTGGAGTTCGAATATGCCGCCATCCTGCGCGACCGTATTATTGAGCTGCGCAAGCAGAAGACGGAGTGAGATGGGAAAACCGCGGAGACGGAAAAACCGGCTGCAAGGGTACGATTACAGCCGGACAGGGTGGTATTTTGTTACCATTTGCACAAAAGGCCGGGAACATTTTTTCGGTACAATCGTAGGGGGCGATGTCCACATCGCCCCGCACATCGAATTATCAAAGATCGGGAAAATTGTTGATCATACGATCGCAGCCATGCCAACGGTGGACAAATATGTGATCATGCCAAATCACATTCATGTTATATTTCGTATCCCTGCGCCGGGGGACGGGCCGATGAGGACATCGGCCCCCACAGAATCCATCCCAATGGTTGTACGTTTTTTGAAGTGTGATGTTACGATGGCCTGCGGTTTTTCCATATGGCAGGAGAGCTTCCACGACCACATCATCCGCGGCGAGGCGGATTATCTCCGTATCTGGCACTATATTGACACCAACCCCGCCAAGTGGCGGGAGGACTGCTATTACAAGGACGGTGATCTCGAATGCCCAAGGACGATAAAACCAACGTGATGCGCCTGTTGGACCAGCGGCGCATTCCCTACACCCCGCGCACCTACCCCCATCAGGAGGGGGTGGCGGTAGATGGGCTCACCGTGGCCCAAGCCCTCGGCTTGGACCCGGAGACGGTGTTCAAAACCCTGCTGGCCCGGGGAGCCTCCGGGGGGATCTACGTCTTTGTGATCCCCGTGGGGGACACCCTGGACCTAAAAAAAGCCGCCAAGGCGGTGAGGGAGAAATCGGTTGAGATGGTCCACGTGAAGGAGATCCTCGCCCTCTCCGGCTACATCCGGGGGGGCTGCTCCCCGGTGGGGATGCGGAAGCCCTACCCCACGGTCTTTCACGAGACCGCCGGGATTGTGGACGCCATCACGGTCTCCGCCGGGAAAATCGGCTATCAGGTGACCCTGTCCCCCGCCGAGCTGATGGCGCTGGTGGAGGGGACCGAAGCGGATATCGTTGTGTAGGAGGGACGGACTATGGCGTTTATGGCGCTGTTTGGGTGGGTCTTTATTCCCATCATCATTCTGGCCCTGTTTTTCTCCGCGATAACCAGCGCCCTGCTCTGGATGACGGCCCACAGTCTCTTAGTGAATCTCATTGCGGCGCTCTTGGCGGCGGGGAATCTGCTGGCCGCCCTCTGCCTCCTGCGCCTGCGGAAGCGCTGGAAGCGGGAGGGGAAAAAGGGCCCTTGGCTGCTGCTATTGGCCACCCTGTGGGAGTTCGGGGCGGCGGCGTTCTTTGCTCTGTACCTCATCATACAGCCCCTGCGCTTTCTCCCGGAGAATTTTGGCGTCCCCTTCACCGTGGAGGACGCCTGCTATGGGGAGTGGGAGGTGACGGCCTTCCGTTACCGCACCCCCGGCTGCGTCCAGACGGAGGAGGAGATCGCCGCATGGATCGGCGTCCGCCTCACCTACGGCCCGGAGTGCTTCACCGCCGCCGGCGAGACCTACCTCTTGGACGAGGACGAGCCCTACACCGTCCACACAGTCCACCGGGAGGGCCACGTCCGCATCCCGGAGACCCTGGGCCAAGCCTCCTTCGAGGCCCTGGGCATCGAGGGCAGGCGCATCCGCAGCGTCACCGCCCAGACCCGGGAGAGTACCGAGGGCCGCCGCCCCTTAGGCCAGGACCTGTTCTTCCTGAACGACGGAACCGTCCTGATCTACCGCAAGGGGGCATTCTTCGAGATCAAGCGGATGGAGTAGCCCCTACACCGCCAGCGTCATGCCGCCCAAGGCGATGGGGGCGATAAACTCCATGTCGAGGACGGAGCGCCGCCCGAAGCAGACCCCGGCGGCGAAGGCCGCCGTGCCGTTGAGCCGCTGCAGGGTGTTGATGGCGTCCTGCCGCTCCAGCTCGCTCCCCTCCCCGGTAAGCAGCAGCCGCTCCGCCTCCTCCGTGATGGCCCCCATGTCCCCGTAGGCGCCCAGCACCTCCTCCGCGTGGGGCTGGTAGTAGTGCGCGTAGAGCCAGTCGTAGATTGTTTCCATGTGGGGTACCTCCATAGCACATTGTTCATTGATGTGTTAAGCAAAAACTCAGTATGTAGTAGCGTCTATAATTCCATTATACACAGAATGTCATAGGGTGTCAAGGAGAAAATAGTTATGGGACGAGAAGTAGTTTTGCCCGGTTTTTCTGAAAGGGTTAAATTATTACGAAAAGAGAAAAAATTAAAGCAGAAAGATATGGCTGTCATACTGGAATGTACGGAAAGCCATTATCAAAAAATCGAATATGGACAGATCAATCTGCCTATTTTAGATATAATTACCCTTGCCAACTATTTTGGTGTATCTATTGATTATCTATTGGGATTTTCCGACCGCCGGAAGCGCCGTTGACCTTGTAGGGGCGCACAGTGTGCGCCTGTCCTTTATTGCTGCGGCAGGTGTTGATGAAGATACAAAATTTAATTGAATGTCTCCCGCATTTTGTGTTAAGAGGAAATGTGAAATGAGCAAGGAAATTATTATGCCGCTCTTTTCCGCAAGAATAAAGGAGCTGCGAAAAGAGCGAAAACTCAAACAGCGGGAGATGGCGGCATTATTGAAATGTACAGAGCGCCACTATCAGACCATCGAGTATGGGCAGGTCAATGTTCCCTCGCTGGATATCGTGCTTCTTGCCGACTATTTCGGTGTGTCTACCGATTATTTGCTGGGCCGAACAGATCGTCGGAATATGTAGGGGCGCACATTGTGCGCCCGTCCTCCCCCGGTGCGGTGGGCGTCGGTAGAGCGGACCGGTGAGGACACCGGTCCCTACAGAATTTCCGCGTCCGTAGGGGCCGATGTCCTCATCGGCCCGTCCTCCCCGGTACGGTGGGCGTCGGTAGAGCGGGCGCACGATGTGCGCCCCTACGGGGTGCGAGGTTCTATCGGGGCGGTTCGAAGGACGGGCATGGTGCGCCGCCCTTCTCCGGTACGGCGGGTGTCGGTAGAGCGCGCCCCTACGGGGTGAGGGGCTCTGTCGGGGCAGTTCGGGGGACGGACACGGCGCGCCGGGTCGTCGCGCCCTACACATGCTCGGTTCAGCCCTGCCGCCCCGATTTCCACCGCATGTTCCAATCTGTCCCGCTGTGTGGGACATCCGCCCTCCATTCTTAAAATTCCTCATTCCTAATTAAAAAAAGGAGCCCTCCCTATGCAAGACAAAATCATCGTCAAAGGTGCCCGTGAAAACAACCTCAAGAACATCGACGTGGAGATCCCCCGGGACAAGCTGGTGGTGATCACCGGCCTCTCCGGCAGCGGCAAGTCCTCCTTGGCCTTCGATACCATCTACGCCGAGGGGCAGCGGCGGTACGTGGAGTCCCTCTCCTCCTACGCCCGGATGTTCCTGGGACAGATGGAGAAGCCCGATGTGGACTATATCGACGGCCTCTCCCCCGCTATCTCCATCGACCAGAAGACCACCTCCAAGAATCCCCGGTCCACTGTGGGCACGGTGACGGAGATCTACGACTACCTCCGCCTGCTCTGGGCCCGCGTGGGGGTGCCCCACTGTCCGGTCTGCGGCAAGGAGATCAAGCAGCAGACCATTGATCAGATCATTGATCAGGTCCTCCTCCTGCCCCAGCGGACGAAGATACAGGTACTGGCCCCGGTGATCCGGGGAAAGAAGGGCGAGCACGCCAAGATCTTCGAGGACGCCCGGAAGTCCGGCTACGTCCGGGTTCGGGCGGACGGCTCCCTCTACGACCTCACCGAGGAGATCAAGCTGGATAAAAACAAAAAGCACAACATCGAGGTGGTGGTGGACCGCCTTCTCATCCGCGAGGACATGAACAAGCGCCTCACCGACAGCGTAGAAGCCGCCTCCGCCCTCTCCGGCGGGCTGGTGGTGATCAACGTCTTGGAGGAGGACCGGGACATCGTGTTCTCCCAGAACTACGCCTGTGAGGACTGCGGCGTCAGCATCGAGGAGCTGACCCCCCGGATGTTCTCCTTCAACAACCCCTTCGGCGCCTGCCCCGCCTGCACGGGCCTTGGCAGCCAGCTGAAGGTGGATCCGGCCCGGATCATCCCCGATGGGTCCAAGTCCATTTTGGACGGGGCCATCGAGGCCAGCGGCTGGAACAATATCCGGGGGGACGGCATCTCCCGGATGTACTTTGACGCCCTCTCCAAGCAGTACGGCTTTAAGCTCACCACCCCTTGGCAGGACCTAAGTGACAAGGTGCAAGACATCATCCTCTACGGCACCAAGGGGGAGAAACTGGAGCTCCGCTATGACCGCCCCCAGGGCAAGGGGGTGCTCCATCAGGCCTTCGAGGGCATCTGCAACAACCTCCAGCGCCGCTACAGCGAGACCCAGTCCGATGCCAGCCGCCGGGAGCTGGAGGAGTGCATGAGCGCGTGTCCCTGCCCCGAGTGTCAGGGCCGCCGCCTCCGGCGGGAGAGCTTGGCGGTGACGGTGGGGACGATGAATATCCACCAGTACACCAACCTCTCCGTGGTGGAGGCGCTCCAGTATATGGAGGGCCTTCAGCTGGGGGAGACGCAGGCCATGATCGCCGACCAGATCGTGAAGGAGATCAAGGCCCGTCTGGGCTTCCTGCGCAGTGTGGGGCTGGAGTATCTGACCCTCAGCCGGTCCGCCGGCACCCTCTCCGGCGGGGAAAGCCAGCGCATCCGGCTGGCCACCCAGATCGGCTCGGCGCTGATGGGGGTGCTGTATATCTTAGATGAGCCCTCCATCGGCCTCCACCAGCGGGACAATGACAAGCTCCTTGACACCCTCCGTCACCTCCGGGACTTGGGCAACACCTTGGTGGTGGTGGAGCACGACGAGGACACCATGCGGGCCGCGGACTATATTATCGACGTGGGCCCCGGTGCTGGGGTTCACGGGGGTGAGATCATCGCCGCCGGCACCCCGGCGGAGGTGATGAGGGCCCCCAAGAGCCTGACAGGGCTGTATCTGTCGGGGAAAAAGAAGATCCCCGTCCCCGCGGAGCGCCGGCGGGGCAGCGGGAATGTCCTTACCGTCCGGGGAGCGGAAGAGAACAACCTGCGGCATATTGACGTGTCCTTTCCGCTGGGAGCCTTCACCTGCGTCACCGGCGTCTCCGGCAGCGGCAAGTCCTCGCTGGTCAACGAGATCCTCTTCAAGCGGTTAGGGGCGGATTTGAACCGGATGAAGTGCCGCCCCGGCAAACACGACGGCATCGAGGGGGCGGAGTTCCTTGACAAGGTGATCAGCATCGACCAGAGCCCTATCGGCCGTACCCCCCGGTCCAACCCGGCCACCTACACCGGGGTCTTTAACGACATCCGGGACCTGTTCGCCTCCACCGCCGAGGCCAAGGCCAGAGGCTACGGCCCGGGCCGCTTCAGCTTCAACGTCCGCGGGGGGCGCTGCGAGGCCTGCGGCGGTGACGGGCTTCTCAAAATCGAGATGCACTTCCTGCCGGACATCTACGTCCCCTGCGAGGTCTGCAAGGGCCGCCGGTACAACCGGGAGACGCTGGAGGTGCGCTATAAGGGCAAGAACATCCATGAGGTGCTGGAGATGACCGCCGAGGAGGGCCGGGAGTTCTTCAAGGCCATCCCCAAGATCGGCAGCCGCATGGAGACGCTGTGCGACGTGGGTCTGGGGTATATCAAGATCGGCCAGCCCTCCACCACCCTCTCCGGCGGCGAGGCCCAGCGTGTGAAGCTGGCCACGGAACTCAGCAAGCGGAGCACCGGGCAGACCATCTATATTTTGGATGAGCCCACTACCGGCCTCCACACCGACGATGTGGGGAAGCTGCTGGAGGTCCTTCAGCGGCTGGTGGCCGTGGGCAACACGGTGGTGGTGATCGAGCACAATTTGGACGTAATCAAAACCGCGGACCATATTATTGATTTAGGGCCCGAGGGGGGCGACGGGGGAGGGAGAATCGTGTGTACCGGCACCCCGGAGGAGGTCGCCGAGTGTCCGGCGAGCTACACGGGGAGGTATTTGAGGAAGATGTTGGGGTAGCGCGCGTCCCCCTGCGCGGGGGAGTGCCCCAGGGCACAGCCCAAAAGTCAGCAAAAGGGTGCTTAGGTGTCCACACAGGCGGGCTTTAGCCCCGCCTGTGGCAGGGCACAGTCTTTATTCGCTTCCCCCTAAGAGCCACAAGCCGCGATGCAGCTTCGATAGACCGGCGCAAGGGCTTGGTGCGCAGCTTCAAACGCGGCGGCGGTTGCTCTTGCATAGCAGAAGATGTCCTGAGAGCGTACCTCCGCCTTTAGCCCCTTGATAAACCGCCGCTGCTGCTCTGCCAGCCCCGCCACGGCTTGCCCCCGAAACTTGATGGCCGCTTCGCTGGCCCGGTGCGGCAAATGCCGCCGTGCTTTCTGGTAATGCCGATATACCGTGTGTAGAGGTGCACACAGCGCAGCCGTTGGCGGATCTGCCGCTTACGGATGCGGCGTATCCCTTGCGGGTATTATGTGCCTGCTTCACCAACGCCCGCCAGACTTAGGCGGGCGAATCCGCTTGGCAACGTCCGGGGGAGGGACACGTCACCGGTTTGGAAAAAACAGGCCTAAATCCTCCTGACCGTCAAAGTGGTATACCGCTTCCGGTTCAAGGAGGAAGATAAAGTGAAACTCCGTACTTTGTGCACAAAAAGCAGAATCTTCTGCCGTCTGCGGCAAACTGTTAAAAGCCGCAGCCCCATCATCAAACACATATTCTCGAATCGTTGTGAGTCTCTTTGGAAGGATGGTCTGCGACTGGCCCTATAAAAAGGCCCCTTTGCTCACCACTCTTACCGGATATCCTCCAGCTCCGCTGGCATGACAAGCGGCTCCTCTTTCTTACGGCGCGATGGTTCAAAGGCACCATAGGCCGTCCCCGTCATAGTCGTATCCCCGTCCGGATGCAGCCGCCAGCGCCACCCCCACTGTCAGCAGCCGCCATCTGCTGCCTCTGCTCACAATTTCCGCCCGAATCCGTTGCAGCAGTCCGGTTATCCCCCCTCACCCGTACACCCGGCACGCCGCATACTTGGAGAACGCCGCCCACCTTACCCCCGGCAGAGTCACCGCCGTGCGCACATAGTCCGGCAAAAACGCCCCCCATTTCACCTCCAGCAGCAGCGGCGCATTCCGGGCGGGGACGGTGGGGCGGTCCGTCCGCAGGAAGTCCGTCCGGTACACCCCGGTGCGGATTTCGCTGTCCAGCGTCACACGCACGTTTCCCGCCGCGCACACGTAGGGCCGGCGGACGTAATCCACAATGGCCCGGGGCAGCAGCCCCTCGGACCGCATCCGCACAGACAGCTCCAGCAGCAGCGTCGGGGCGTCCTCGGGAAAGCACACCTCCCCCCGGAGCAGCGCCTCCGCCTGCGCCCGGGTGAGCACCACCCCCTCCTTGCCGCAGAGGTCGTCCCGCTTCACTTTCTTCTCCAAGCGCACATGGTCCAAATCTCCGTTGTAGCAGCGCAGACGGAACTTCTCCCGCCGGTTCATCCCTTCGGCCTTCTCCCGAAGCACCCGGTCCGAGAGGGTGTCGAAGTACAGGCTGTGGATGGCGTAGGTGCCGTCGGGACCGGCGTAGGGGTCCGGCCGCATCACCGCGTTCAGCCGCTGGCAGAGGGTGATATAGTCCGAGCGGTCGATGGTGTGCTTGACCTCGTGGCGAAACTGCATGGCGAGCGCCCCCTTTCAATTAGGAGTTAGAAGTTTAGGGGTTGGGAGTTGCGGTGCCCCGCGCAGCGGGACAATTTGAATTGCTGGGCAGAAACTTAGAGGTACAAAATTCTGCTGTCAGAATCTGTAGGGACGCACATTGTGCGCCCCTGCACACGCCATATTCTGCAATCGCGTTGACACGGGGGATGGCGGGCCGAGGCCGTCCACGCTGGACATCCCGATGTGCGGCGTCCGGTGCCGCAGGTGCTTCGGCGCTCCGCTGCACCAAGGGCGGCTGGGCAGGATTTTTTCGGGTGCATAGAGAAAATCCCGCGAAGATTTTAACGAAAATTTAACGATTTATGCAGGAACTTTTCAGAAACCTATGCTATAATAGCCGGGTATGCCGTGCCGGTTGGGGTGCTTTTTCTGACGGTACAGGTGATATATATGTCATTATAACACATGTTCTGTGTTTGGGATAGTAAAAACACGGAAAAAATCATAAGCCTATCGGAGTGAGCTGTTATGAACGAAAACCATACGCTGTCCCTCGGCATCGACGTGGGCAGTACCACTGTCAAGGTGGTGCTGCGGCTGGGGGAGGATATCCTGTTTGAGGAGTACCAGCGCCATATGTCCCAGGTGCGCCAGAAGACGCTGGAGCTTCTGGGGCGGGCGGCGGTGCTGATTGGGGACCGGCCCTTTGCCGCCGCCCTCTCCGGCTCCGCGGGGCTGGGACTGGCGGAGAGCATCGGCCTGCCCTTTGTGCAGGAGGTATTCGCCACCGGAGAGGTGGTGAAGCAGCTGGAGCCGGATACCTCCGCCGTTATCGAACTGGGGGGCGAGGACGCCAAGATCATCTTCTTCGACGGCGGCATAGACGAGCGGATGAATGGCTCCTGCGCCGGGGGTACCGGAGCTTTTATTGACCAGATGGCCACCCTTCTGAACGTCACCGCCGACGAGATGGACGAGCTGAGCCTTCGCCACCAGCGGATCTATCCCATCGCCAGCCGCTGCGGGGTCTTCGCCAAGACGGATATCCAGCCCCTTCTCAATCAAGGGGCCAACAAGGAGGACGTGGCCGCCAGCATCTACCAAGCGGTGGTGAATCAGACCATCGCCGGCTTGGCCCAAGGCCGGCGGATTCAGGGGAAAGTCCTCTTTTTAGGCGGCCCCCTCTATTACTGCAAGGGCCTGCGCCAGCGGTTTCAGGAGACCTTGAAACTCTCCGACGAGGAGGCGGTGTTCCCAGAGTACGGGCGCTTCGCCGTGGCCTACGGCGCCTCCCTCTACGCGGAGAAGGCCGGGAAGCTTGTCACCGTGGCGGAACTGGATACCGCCATTGAGCGGAGCATCACCGCCATCACCGCCTCGGACCGTCTCCCCGCCCTCTTTGAGACGCCGGCGGATTACGAGGCCT
This sequence comes from uncultured Clostridia bacterium, assembly GCA_947572235.1. GTDB lineage: Bacteria > Bacillota > Clostridia > Oscillospirales > Oscillospiraceae > CAJFPI01. The sequence continues at coordinate 44,284 of CANPBB010000005.1, read as the reverse complement.
TCCGCGCCCGCCACGCCGGGGCAGACGTGGCCCGGCGGGACATCGGGGACTACGCCGGAGCCGCCTACTTAGGCATCGACTGCGGCAGCACCACCACCAAGCTGGTGCTGCTGTCGAGGGACCGGGAAATTCTGTACAGCTACTACGACTCCAACCGGGGGAACCCGGTGGAGCTGGTCCGGGAGCAGCTCACGAAGATCTACCAGCTCTGCGGCGACAGGATCACCCTCTGCGGCAGCGCCGTCACCGGCTATGGCGAGGAGCTGATCCAAAACGCCTTCGGTGTGGACCGAGGGGTGGTGGAGACCATCGCCCACTACACCGCCGCCCGGTATTTCTGCCCAGAGGTGGATTTCATCCTCGACATCGGCGGGCAGGACATCAAGTGCTTCAAAATCAAAAACGCCGCCATCGACTCCATCATGCTCAACGAGGCCTGCTCCTCCGGCTGCGGCTCCTTTATCGAAACCTTCGCCAAGTCCATGGGCTACTCCATTGCCGACTTTGCCGCCAAGGGCCTCCACGGCAAGCGGCCGGTGAATTTGGGCAGCCGGTGCACCGTGTTTATGAACTCCTCGGTAAAGCAGTCCCAGAAGGACGGGGCCTCGGTGGAGGACATCTCCGCCGGCCTCTCCATCAGCGTGGTAAAAAACGCCATCTACAAGGTCATCCGCGCCGGCAGTCCCGAGGAGCTGGGACAGCACGTGGTGGTGCAGGGGGGCACCTTCTACAACGACGCTGTTCTCCGGGCCTTCGAGCAGGAGCTGGGCCGGAACGTGATCCGCCCCGCCATCGCCGGCCTCATGGGGGCCTACGGCGCGGCGCTCTACTGCATGGATCTGTCAAAATCCACGATTCTTACCGCCGAGGGTCTGAATTCCTTCATCCACACCGCCAAGGCCTCGGTCTGCCAAGGCTGCGCCAACCACTGCCGCCTCACCATCAACAGCTTCGGCGGCGGGAAAAAGTTCATCTCCGGCAACCAGTGCCAGCGGGGGCTGGGGCTGAAGGACACGCAGGAGATGCCCAACCTCCACGCCTTCAAGCGGGACGCCCTCTCCCACCTCCAGCCGGGGGAAAGCACACGGGGGACCATCGGCCTCCCTCTGGCCTTGGGGATGTATGAGCTTCTGCCCTTTTGGCACGCCTTTTTCCGTTCCTTAGGCTTCCAAGTGGAGGTGTCCAACCTGTCCAACCGGCGGACCTATGAGAAGGGGCAGTTCTCCATCCCCTCGGACACCGCCTGCTATCCGGCCAAGATCATGCACGGCCATATGGAGGAGCTGATCGAGCGGGGTGTGGACGTCATCTTCTACCCCTGCCTCACCTACAACATGGATGAGCACCAAGCGGACAACCACTACAACTGTCCCGTGGTGGCCTACTATGCCGAGCTCCTTCGCGGCAACATGGACGATTTAGCCCAGACCACCTTCCTCTACCCCTTCCTGAACATCAACAACAGGAGGGAGCTGGTGAAGGAGCTCACCGCCAGCCTCTCCGCCCCCTTCCCCGGCATCCATAAGCGGGAGGTGCACAGGGCCGTGGATGCCGCCTTCGCCGCCTACGGGCAGCACATGGCCTCCATCCGCGCGGAAGGGGAGCGTGCCATCGCCTTCGCCCGTGCGAACGGGAAGCGGATCATGATCCTGGCCGGCCGGCCCTACCACGCGGACCCGGAGATTGGCCACGGCATTGACAAGCTGGCCGCTTCCCTTGGCTTCGTGGTGGTCAGCGAGGACAGCGTCTGCCATCTGGCGGAGCCGGTGGATGTCCATGTCTTAAACCAGTGGACCTATCACGCCCGTCTCTACCGGGCGGCCCGATACGCCGGGGAACACCCGGACACGGAGCTGGTACAGCTGGTGAGCTTCGGCTGCGGCGTGGACGCCATCACCACCGACGAAGTCCGCTCCATCCTGGAGGGCTATGACAAGCTTTACACACAGATCAAGATTGACGAGATCACCAACTTAGGCGCGGTAAAAATCCGCCTGCGCAGTCTTATCGGCGCTCTGGAGGAGAAGGAGCGCCAAGGTGCCGCCGCGGAGGAGAAGGAGGCCGTGACAGTATGAATCGCAGCTACATCCCCTTTACTGAGGAGATGAAAAAGACCCACACCATTTTGGTGCCCAATATGCTGCCCATGCACTTTCGCATCATCAGCAAGGTGCTGGAGAAGGAGGGGTACAAGGTCCAGCTCTTGGAGACCTCCGGCCCCCACATCGCGGAAACAGGGCTCAAATACGTCCACAACGACACCTGCTACCCAGCCATTTTGGTCATCGGTCAGTTCTTGGATGCCCTGCAAAACGGCGGCTACGACAGGGACAAGGTGGCCTTGGTGCTGTTCCAGACCGGCGGCGGCTGCCGGGCCTCCAACTACATCCATCTGCTGCGCAAGGCCTTGGCTAAGGCGGACATGGGCCATGTGCCGGTGATCTCCCTGAGCATGACCGGTCTGGAGCGCCACCCCGGGTTCCAGCTCTCCGTGTCCCTTGTGCGCCGGATGCTCTACGGCGTCCTCTACGGCGACCTGCTCATGACCTTGGTGAACCAGACCAAGCCCTATGAGAGGGAGCTGGGCAGCGCCCAAGCCTTGGCCGACCGGTGGACGGACCGCATTGCCTCGGAGATGTGCGGCAGAGGCCGCCACGGCTATGGCAGGGTGAAGGCCAACTACCGCCGCATCCTAAACGACTTCGCCGCCCTGCCGGTGGAGAAAAGTGACAAGGTGATGGTAGGCGTGGTGGGGGAGATCTTCGTGAAATACTCCCCCCTTGGCAACAACAACTTGGAGCAGTTTTTGGTGGACGAGGGCGCCGAGGTGGTAATCCCCGGCCTTTTGGACTTCTGCCTCTACTGCCTCTATAATTTCCACTTGGACTACCGCCTCTACGGCATGGGCCGGCGTACCCGCCTCCTCTACCAGACTGTTTACCGCTACCTCTTGGGGAAAGAGCGGGACATGATTGACGCCATCGCCGCCCAAGGCCGCTTTACCCCGCCCACCCTGTTCACCCACACCATCTCCTTGGTGCAGGGGTACATCGGCATGGGCGTGAAGATGGGGGAGGGGTGGCTGCTGACGGCGGAGATGCTGGAGCTGGCGGACAAAGGGGTCAAGAATATCGTATGTACCCAGCCCTTCGGGTGCCTTCCCAACCACATCTGCGGCAAAGGCATGATGAAACCCATTAAGGCGGCCAATCCGGGGATCAACATTGTGGCCATCGACTACGACGCCGGGGCCACCAAGGTGAATCAGGAGAACCGGATCAAATTGATGCTGGCTAATGCAAAAAGTCAGATGGGGCTGTAAAAATAACCGTGAAAAAACCGCAGAAAACAGTGAAAAACAGGGCAGGAGCGCGAAAAAAGCGCCCCTGCCTTGCATCATTTTGTGCAACCATAGGTTCTAAAATGTAAAAAAGTCTTGACATAACGGGCGCTTAATGGTATACTCCAAAATGTCAAATCTTTTTGACATATCTTTAGGAAAGGACAAATCAACATGAACCAGACAGGAATGCCGATTGGGACCATCATTTTCTTAGGGGCGGTACTGCTTATCTTCGCGGCGCTGGATGGCGTGATGCTCTTCTCGCTGCTGCGGCCAGGGGACGAGCGGGGACAGATCGTGGTCTGGAAGGCCAGCGCCTTCACGCTGGCGTCCACCGCGGGGGCCCATCTGCTGAACGTGGCGGTCAGCTTTATCTGGGCCAAGTCCATGTCCACCAACTCCCTTATCCAGCTGGAGGTGGCGGCGATTCTCTACTGCCTGTCCCTGCTGTACTATCGGAGGAGGCATGGGGGCTGAGATGAAAAACAGCATCCGGGAAAAGCGGAAAGCCTTAGGCCTCTCCCAAGAGGAGCTGGCCCGCCGCTGCGGCGTCACAAGGCAGACGGTGAACGCCATAGAGAATGACAAATATGACCCCACACTGGCCTTAGCCTTCCGCTTGGCAGAGGTGCTGGGAAGCACTGTGGATGGCCTGTTTGTGCCGAAGGAGGTCTTTTGACCAGAAAGGGGCGGCCGTCTGCGGCGCCGCTTCTGTCAGGCAGCAGCCGGGGGACGCAAAGCAGCTCTGGGCCTATATTGCGCCACAAATGCGTCTTTTTACACGGCGCAGAATTCCGATGCTATATACTGTCAATACTGTGTCAGAGGTGTTTTTCCATAAAGAATCCACGATCCCGCTGCACGCCGCGCGTTCCACAGGATCTGCTGGATCAGCTGGCCTGCATTGCGGAGTTTAAAGGGTGGACAAAAACGGAGAGACCGGGCAGCTGCTGAAAAAGCGATTTCAAAATTTGAGCCCGCCCATGGCGTGATTGATATAGGGCTCGATGACAAATTCGGCTGAGGTAAAGCGCCCCCATAACCTGCGGTCATGGGGGCGCTTTTTGATATTTTTTTGTGGGGAAAGGTGCTGTAGTCGATGGACAGGTATGCCCGCGAGCGGCCTGTCGGACTTTCTTGGCAGACAGGGGAAACGGAGCGCCAAGTTGTCGCGTCCTACAGGTGGGGCTGACAGAAGCGCCTGTGTGGGAACCCTCCGCCGCCATGCGGCGGTCCCCTTACCTCGGGATAGGTGCCGTCCGCTTGGGGCAGGCGGATTCGAAGCGCGCCTTTAGCAAGAGAGGCAAGGCGTGAAGCGCCACAATCGCCCTGCCTCGGTACGGGGGGGTGTTGGGAGGATGGGGTACAATATGCGTAAAGGGTACGCCGCAGACGTAAGCGGCAGAGCCGCCAACGGCGGCGCTGTGTGTGTCCCCGCGAACGGTTTGACAGACCATCCTATTGTCGGAGAACGGGCGCACAAGGGGCACCCCCGCAAACGGCATACCGACACTACCGGCAAGCACGGCGGCGCTTGCAGCACTATGCCGGCGAAGCGGCTTTTCAGATCCCGGAGGCAAGTCGCGTCGAGGGAAGCAGAGCGGCAGCGGCGCTTTGCCAAAAGGCTGAAGGCGGGGGGCGCCTTCGGGATACCTTCTGCTTTGCGAGAACCACCGCCGCCGCGTCCGAAACGGCAAGGTTGGATGAGCACCGGTCTGCCAAAGCTGCGTCGCGCCTTGGGGTTCTTGGGGGAAGCAGATAAGGGATGTGTCCCCCCAAAAAAGGGGCTAAAGCCCGCCTGAGCGGACACCTAAGAGCCTTTTGCCGAATTGCTTGCAGGAGGGGAAAAAGGGGGAGGATGTGTGAAGGAAAACCGTATGGTTTTCCTTTGCGTCCAAAGCAACCCGCCGCAGCGGCAGATTTCGCCACTTTGCCGAAATCTGCCGGGTCTGGGGACAAGAGCCCCCAGACCCAGTCGCCCCGAGGGGGCGAAACCTCCGTCCCCTACGCTGCGGTGCCCAACAGGTGGGCCCTGCGCAGGGCCGGGCTCATCGCCAGATACAGCATCGCCGCGCAGATGGTGGCGATAATCCCATTGGCCAAGGACACCGGCAGCTTCAGCGTCAGCGTCTCCACAATGGCGACATTCCACGCAAACCCTTTGAGGAAGTGCCCGGAGATAATATTCTTAGCCACATACAGCGCCACATAGGTCATCGCCCCGGCGGCGCCGGCCAGCCAGATGCGTATTCTCTCGCGGCCAAAGCGCACCACATGCATCAAAAGCCCTGCCACCATGGCCATGGCAAACTTATTGATGAAGGTGATCCAAAACTCCGGCGCCCAAGCCGGGTCCGTCAAATCCACCATCGCCGAGCCGATGCCCGCCGCCAGGGAACCGGTGATGGGTCCAAAGAGCAGCGCGGAGAGGATGCACATGGTATTCCCCAGCTGGATTGCTGTCTTGCCCAAGGGACTGGGGATGGGGATGCTGGCAAACTTGGTCAGCGCAAACACCATCGCCGAGAGGACGCCGATGAGGGTGATCCTCTGCACGGTAAAGAACTTCTTCTTCTCCATAGGTAACGCCTCCTGTTGTATTTTGATAGGGTATAAAACGCTCTCTACAGAGAGCGGGACTGGCTCCAGCGGTCAAAAAGAGCTGCCAAGCGGCAGGGGAAGCAGAGTGCGACGCCGCACACGGCCCCCAAGGCGGCCTGCAGGATCTGGAAGGGCAGCTTCAAGATGGCATACTCCGGCGTGCTGTAGAGGAAGGCCCGGCCCAAGGAGTAGCCCACCACCATGATAACCGCACCCAGTGTCACACCGGTGACGGCCCCGCCCAGCCGATGCTCTCGGGAGCGGTGGGCACAGAGGGAGATTACCACCGCCTGCAGCCCGTGTGTGACCAGTGAGACAAACATGGGGGCGGGATAGAAGAAGAAATCCCCCAGAAACGCGCCGATCCCTCCCACCGCGAAGGCCCCTACCGGGTCCAGCAGAATGCCGGCGGTGCAGATCACAATATCATTCAAATAGAGGTGTCCCCCTGGCACAGGCATCCCGAAGGAGCTGAGGGCGATATTCATCGCCATGAGAACAGCGGTCATTGTCAGCCACAGCACCGGAGCGCGTCTCCGCAGCGATTCTGATTTCATGTCGCAGGCCTCCCATCCCAAAACCATTCCTGATTCCTACTAACAAATCCTTTCCTCTTGACAGCTGTATTCCTTTCCTGTATGCTTCCATTATACCGATAACTGACCCTATTAAAATATCCAGAACATATATTTTTTATGGGATCAGTTTTTCAAAAAGGAGGGGACCGCCCGTGTACCGCCTGCCCTTGACCCTGCGCAGTGGTGATGGTGCGCCGCTGTATGAACAGCTCTATTCGAGCATCCTCGGCCAGATCCGTGCCGGGGAGCTGCCAGCCGGGACCCGTCTGCCGGGAAAGCGGTCATTGTCCCAGCAGCTCTCTGTGGGGGTGAATACGGTGGACACCGCCTATCAGATGCTGGTGGCGGAGGGCTATTTGGAGGCCCGGCCCCGCAGCGGCTTCTTCGTGCTGGAGACGGCGGAGGCTGTGACGCCGGGGGCGGCGGTGGTGGTGGCCATCCCTGAGGAGGTGTCCCCTCCCCCCTGCCGGTTTGACCTGTCCACCGGGTCGGTGGACACGGAGCTCTTTCCCTTCCGCACTTGGGGGCGGATCCAAAAGGAGCTGCTTTATGACGCGCCGGAGCTTCTAAGTCATGGGCCCCGGCAGGGGGAGCGGGCCTTACGGCAGGCGGTGGGGGAATATTTGGCCACCTACCGGGGGGTGGTGTGCAGCCCGGAACAGATCGTGGTGGGGGCGGGGACAGAGTACCTGCTGGGTCTGGTGGCCCGCCTGCTTCAAGGGCAGACAGCGGCGGTGGAGAATCCGGGGTACCAGAGACTGTCCACCATCCTGCAAAATAACGGCGTGGCCTGCCGCTTTGTGGACATCGACAGCGCCGGCCTCAGCTTGGAGGCCTTGGAACAGAGCGGGGCGGAGCTGTGCTGCGTCACCCCCAGCCACCACTTCCCTACCGCCGTCACCATGCCCGCCGGCCGGCGGAGCCAGCTCCTCCGCTGGGCGCGGGAGCGGCCGGGGCGGTATATTATCGAGGACGACTACGACGCAGAGTTTCGTTTTGACACCCGTCCCCTGCCCAGTTTGCAGGGCATGGGGGGACAGCTGGGGCCGGTGATCTACCTCTCCACCTTCTCCAAGAGCTTGGCGCCCAGCATCCGCGTCGCCTGCATGGTGCTGCCGCCGGAGCTGTTAGAGCGGTACCGGGAGACCTACGGCAGCTACGCCAACACCGTGAGCCGTTTTGAGCAGCAGACCCTGTACCGCTTCATGGAGGGCGGATACTTTACCCGCCACCTCTCCCGGATGCGCAGTGCCTACAAGGCCCGGATGGAACGGCTGTGCGAGGCCCTCGGCGCCGCCTTGGGGCCGGAGAATATCCATCTGCAGGGCCGTCACACAGGGCTTCACCTGCTGCTGACGCTGAAAACGGGCCTCAGCGAGGAGGAGATGGTGCGCCGGGCCGGCGAGGCCGGGGTGGGGCTGCAGGGACTCAGCGCCTACTACATGGAGCACCGGTCAACCTGCCCGGCGAGTACGGTAATCTTAGGGTATGCGGCCCTTCGGGACGCCGACATTCTGCCGCTGGCGGATGTGCTGCGGGAGGCGTGGCAGAGGCGGGAGGGCGGCTTTCGCTGAGAGGGGCGCTTCGGTGAAAAAAACCATTGCGTGGCGGGGCGGGAGCTGATAAAATAGAAAAACCACGAAAAACCGTGAAAAAAATCCGCCGGAGGTGTTGCTATGCAGCGTATCAGCAAGGAAAACTACTACTTGGACATCGCCCAGACTGTCATTGAGCGGGCCACCTGCCTGCGGCGGTGCTATGGGGCGATTATTGTCAAAAATGATGAGATCATCTCCACCGGCTACAACGGCGCCCCCCGAGGCCGGCGGAACTGCGTGGACTTGGGCTACTGCACCAGAGCCGCGCTGAAAATCCCCTCCGGGCAGCGGTATGAGCTGTGCCGCAGTGTCCATGCCGAGGCCAATGCCATCATCTCCGCCGCCCGGCGGGACATGGCGGGTGGCACGCTGTACTTGGCCGGGAAGGACGCCGCCACCGGGGAGGTGCTGGGGGATGCCACCTCCTGCTCCATGTGCCGGCGTCTGATTATCAACGCGGGCCTTGAGAAGGTAGTGATCCGCAACACGCCCACCGAGTACAGTGTGGTGGATGTAAAGCGGGACTGGGTAGACGAGGACGACACCCTTCCTGAGACGCTGGGGGAAATGTAACGCCTCTTTCCGCCGTCCTGGTACACCAATAGCAGGCCATCACCATAAAATGGGGTGTGGCAGAGTGCTTCTCTGCCGCACCCCATTCTGCTTGACGTGAAGGAGCTGTCTATGAAACGTTATCAAGCTACCGATTGGGAGCAGTACTGCCGGAGCTGCTGTCCTCCGCCCTGCCCCCCGGGGCCGCCGCCCTGCCCTCCCGGGCCGCCGCCCCGCCCGCCTCATCCGCCTCGTCCGCCCCATCCAGTACCGCCCATGCCGCCTCGTCCGGGCGTGATGGGTCCCACTGGCCCCACCGGGCCTACCGGGCCCACTGGCCCTGCCGGTGCGGGGCTGGACAGCGTGGCCCCCTTTGTCCCCGGCGCCTACTACCCCTTAGGGGGCCTGGTCTACTATGACGGCAGCCTTTACCGCGCCAACCGCAACGGCGCGGCGGGGGTCCCTGGTACTTCCCCGGATTTTGATTTGGTGACTGTGACAGGTCCCCAAGGCCCTGCCGGACCTATGGGCCCCATGGGCCCGGCCGGAGCTGCCGGTGCAACAGGCGCCCCGGGTGCGGCGGGTCCGCAAGGCCCCACCGGGCCCACTGGTGCCACCGGTGCGACTGGTGCGACTGGTGCGACTGGTGCGACTGGTGCGACTGGTGCAACAGGCGCTGCCGGTCCCGCCGGCGCGATGGGCCCCACTGGGCCTGCCGGTGCGGCTGGCCCCGCCGGTGCGATGGGCCCCACTGGGCCTGCCGGCCCTGCCGGTGCGGCTGGCCCTGCCGGTGTGGAGGGCCCCACTGGGCCTGCCGGCCCTGCCGGTGCGGCTGGCCCCGCCGGCGCGGAGGGCCCCACTGGGCCTGCCGGCCCTGCCGGTGCGGCTGGCCCCGCCGGTGCGATGGGCCCCACTGGGCCTGCCGGCCCTGCCGGTGCGGCTGGCCCTGCCGGTGTGGAGGGCCCCACTGGGCCTGCCGGCCCTGCCGGTCCTATTGGCCCCACCGGTCCTACCGGGCCTGCCGGCACCATTACACCGGGAGCCGCCATAGCGAACTTGGAGCCTTCCGCAGACCTGGGCGCCATTGTGACGGAGATCAATCAGATCTTAGCCGCCCTCCGGGCTGCTGGCATTATTGCAACCTAATCCCACCTAACAGGCTTAGCCTGCCGGGAAGCTGGGGGACCGCTCTGTGGCGGTCCCCCGCTTTTCCCTATAGAAAGGAGTTTCATATGACAAAACCTCGCATCTGTGTCTACGCCATTGCCAAGAATGAGGAGCAGTTTGTGGACCGCTGGATGGATGCCATGTCCGAGGCGGACCACATTGTTGTACTGGACACCGGCTCCAGCGACGCCACTGTGGAGCGCCTGTGCCGCCGGGGAGCGGAGGTGACGGTGGAGGAGATCGTCCCTTGGCGCTTTGATACCGCCCGAAACCGCTCCTTGGAGCTGGTGCCCCAGGAGATGGACCTCTGTGTCTGTACCGATTTGGACGAGGTATTCCACCCCGGCTGGCGGGCCGCGATAGATGGGGCTTGGGACAGCGGTGTCAGCCAGATGAGCTACCGATACACTTGGAGCTTTACCGAAGATGGCCGGGAGGGTGTGGTGTTTTGGCCGGAGAAGATCCACAGCCGCCAAGGCTGGCGGTGGGTCCACCCGGTCCATGAGGTGCTCCAGTGGGTGGGACCGGGGATGCCGGGGCGCAAGGTCGCCGTCCAAGGCGTCCAGCTGGACCACCACCCAGACCCCAGCAAATCCCGCGGGCAGTATCTGCCGCTGCTGGAGCTCTCTGTAGCCGAAGACCCGGCGGATGACCGGAATCTGCACTACTTGGGCCGGGAATACCTCTACTACGGCCAATACGACCGGTGTATCGAGACGCTGCAGCGGCACCTGAGCCTGCCCAAGGCCCGCTGGGCCGACGAGCGGGCCGCCTCCATGCGCTACATCGCCCGGGCCCTGATGGAGAAGGGGGAGCGGAGAGCCGCTTGGGGCTGGTACCTCCGGGCGGCGGCCGAGGCCCCCCATCTGCGGGAGCCCTACATAGACTTGGCCATGCTTCTCTATCAGGAGGAGGCTTGGGAGGGGGTGCTGTACTTCACCGGTTGCGCACTGGCCCTGCGGGAGCGGCCCGACAGCTATATCTGTGAGGCGGCAGCGTGGGGAAGCCTGCCCCATGATCTGCAGGCGATGGCATTTTGGCATACCGGGAGGCCGCGGGAGGCCCTTCGCGCGGCGGAAGCGGCGCTGGAGCTGGAGCCGGGAAATGAGAGGCTGCGGGCAAATGTGGAGGTGATCAGGGAAAAGATATAGGGGGCGGAGGCGGCGCGTTCCGCAGCACTCCCCAAAACCGCCGCTTTCATAAAACTCCGTCAATTTGGAGAAAATCCCTTGACATGGAGTGCACTCCAAGGTGTAAAATAAAATCAATAGCACAGATAACGCCCGAAATTGAACAGAAAATGGAATTTTTCAAAGGGAGGAACCCAACTATGACAAAGGCAAAGGTCTATTTCAGCAAGGAAATCACCCCTGAGAGCCTCATCAAAATCTACGATGCCCTATGTGTCACACTGAAGGGCAAGGTGGCGGTGAAGCTGTCCACCGGGGAGAAGGGAAACCACAACTTCCTCCAGCCCGCTCTGATTGCCGCGCTGGTCAAAAAGCTCAATGGCACCATCGTGGAGTGCAACACCGCCTACGCCGGCGCCCGGGACACCAACGAGGCCCACTGGCAGCTCATCCGCGACCACGGCTTCGCCGCCATCGCCCCCTGCGATCTGATGGACGAGGAGGGGGACATGTCCCTGCCGGTGGCTGGCGGTTTCCATCTGAAGGAGAACTTCGTAGGCAAAAACTTGGCCAATTACGATTCCATGCTGATGCTCTCCCATTTCAAGGGCCATCCCATGGGAGGCCTCGGCGGGGCGCTGAAAAACATGTCCATCGGCGTGGCCAGCGGCCGGGGCAAGGCTTGGATTCATACCGCCGGTCAAGCGGACGCCGGCTTTGAGAACATCATGAACGCCGACCACGACTCCTTCCTCCGCTCCATGGCCGACGCGGACAGGGCGGTGATGGACTATATGGGCGCGGAGAACATTGTCTATATCAACGTAGCCAACCGCCTCAGTGTGGACTGCGACTGCTGTGCGGCGGCGGCGGAGCCGGAGATGATGGATATCGGCATCTTCGCCTCCTTGGACCCGGTGGCCATCGACCAGGCCTGCGTAGATGCGGTGTACGCCTCCCCCGACCCGGGCAAAGCGGCCCTCATCCAGCGCATGGAGTCCCGCAACGGCATCCTGACCATCCAGTCCGCCGAGAAGCTGGGCTTGGGGAGCAGGGAGTATGAGATCGTAAGCCTCGGCTGACAACCGGAGGGAAAAGAGAAATTAGGAATTAGGAATGATGGTATTCCGCCTTTGCGGTACGATTTGAAATTTTCCGGCGGAATACCATCTATTCCTCCTTTTTCTAAAAAATAATTCCTAATTCGAAAGGGAGAAAGCTATGAACTACCGTACATTAGGCCGTACCGGGCTCTCTGTCAGCGAGATCGGCATGGGGTGCGAGGGCTTTGTGGGCAAAAGCGCCGATGAAGTCCGCTTGCTGGTGGACGCGATGGAGCGTTTTGGTATCAACTGCATCGACCTGTACAGCCCTGACCCGGAGCTGCGCCGGAATCTGGGGGAGGCGCTGAGGGGCCGGCGGGAGAAGTTTGTCCTTCAGACACACCTTTGCAGCGTGTGGAGGGATGGACAGTATAAGCGGACACGGGACATAGATGAGGTGAAGGCCGGCTTTGCCGACGCTCTGCGCCTGCTGGGCACCGATCGTGCGGAGATCGGCATGATCCACTACTCCGACGCGCTGGACGACTGGCGCTCCATTGAAAACGGGCCGGTTCTGGCCTATGCCAGGGAGCTGAAGGCGGCGGGGGTTATCGGACATATCGGCCTCTCCAGCCACAACCCGGAGGTGGCCCTGGCCGCTGTGGAGAGCGGGGACATTGACGTGCTGATGTTCAGCGTGAACCCCTGCTACGACCTCCAGCCTGCGGGTGAGGACGTGGAGGAGCTGTTTAAGGAGGAGAACTACCGGCAGGAGCTGGTGAACATGGACCCCCAGCGGCAGGCCCTCTATGAGACCTGCCAGCGCCTTGGGGTGGGCATCACGGTGATGAAGGCCTTCGGCGGCGGGGACCTCCTCAGCGACACCCTGTCCCCGGCGGGACGGGCCCTGACGCCCTATCAGTGCCTCCACTACGCCCTCACCAGGCCGGCGGTGGCTTCCGTCATGTGCGGGGCCAGGACCTTGGCGGAGCTGGAGGGCTGCGCCGGCTACGAGGCCGCGCCGGAGGAGGCGCGGGATTACGCCGCCGCCTTCGCCGCCCTGCCGAAGATCAGCTGGCAGGGGCACTGTATGTACTGCGGACACTGCGCCCCCTGCCCGACGGGGATCAGCGTGGCGGATGTGACCAAGTTCCTGAACCTCTCCCGGGCCCAAGGGAGCGTGCCGGAGACCGTGCGGGAGCACTATGCCCTGCTGCCCCATACCGCCTCGGAGTGCCTGTCCTGCGGCCAGTGTGAGGAGCGGTGCCCCTTTGGCGTGCCGGTGGTGGAGAACATGAGGCAGGCGGCAGAGCTCTTTGGAAGGTAGGGGTGCGGTATGACCATTGCGGAGGTAAGCCGGCGCTACGGCCTCACCGCCGACACCCTGCGCTACTATGAGCGCATCGGCCTGATCCCTCCGGTGCCCCGGAGCGGCGGCGGTGTCCGGTGCTATGACGAGGCCTCCTGCCGGTGGGTGGAGCTGATGAAGTGTATGCGCGCTGCCGGGGTGCAGATTGACGCGCTGATCGACTATGTGGCTTTGTACCAGCAGGGTGCAAAGACGCTGGAGGCCCGAAAGAATCTCCTGATTGAGCAGCGCCGTCAGCTCCAGGCGCGTATGGCGGAGATGCAGGAGTCCTTGGAGCGGTTGGACTACAAAATCGAGCTGTACGAGCAGGGAAAGATGGAATAGGATGCAAAAAAGCGGAGACGGCAGCGCCGCCTCCGCTTTTGACGGCCCCATATGGAGGGACGGATTTCTGCGGTATGGATCATAAGCAGGCGGCCCTGCCCGGCATAGGGGCCAAAAGTTCCCATTCATCCCCGGTTTTCTATGGTGAGGGAATTTTTAGCGGAATTGTACATTGACAGGAGGGGAAAAATCAGGTATATATGAACCTGTACAAAGGGAGTAGCCTGCACAGGCCCCGCCTGTGTTTGCCGAGCCGTCAATACGGTCGAGAGACCCGGCTCTGTGAGTAAGTGGCGAGACTTTGTCGTTCTCTGGAGAACGCGGAATCAAATGAATCAAGCGCATATTGCGTGGAGGACCTCTGGCCGCGCGGTATCATAGGATCCCCCCGCGGCTTCTGTGATACTGCCATACTATTACATGCAAAGAGCCTCGGACATGCCGCATTGATTTGGTTCCACATCTTTCCGGGCGGCAAGGCCTCGCCTTTTTCGGCCCTTTTACAATCCATCTCTTTGGGAAAGAATATGGTTGTGCAGAGAAATAAAGGAGGCATGACATGACACCTGCGGAGCTGAGTCTCTTTTTGGTCCGGCTGCTGGCCGGCACCGGGGTCTTTTTGGTGGGGGTGCATCTGCTTACCGCCAACATCGAACAGCTGGCCACCGGGAAGATCCGGGAGCTCTTCGGCCGGACAGCGGACAAGCGCCTTGTGAATGTGGGCATCGGCGCGGCGGCCACCGCCCTGATCCAAAGCTCCGGCGTGACCACGGTGCTGATTGTGGGCTTTGTCAACGTGGGGGTGATGAACCTCTACCAAGCGGCGGCTATGATCATGGGCGCCAACATCGGTACCACCGTCACCGCCCAGATCGCCGCCCTCAGCGCCTTCCCCATTACCACCTATATTCAGGTGTTAGTCTTTGTCGGCATCCTCCTCAGCATGGCCGGGAAGCGGGATACCGTAAAAAAGACCGGCCTCATCCTCGCCGGCTTAGGTCTCATCTTCATTGGCCTCAACCTGATGTCTGACGCCATGAAGGCCAGTCGGGACGCTGTGCAGGCCATCTTTGAGACGGTCCACAATCCTCTGCTCCTCTTTCTCTTAGGCATTTTCCTGACCGCCATCGTCCAGTCCAGCTCCGCCACCACCTCGGTGATCATCGCCATGTCCGTGGCCGGGCTCACCGTGGGCTCCGGCGGCAATGAGGTGCTCTATATCATCCTTGGCACCAATATCGGCTCCTGCGTCACGGCGCTGATGTCCTCCGCCACCGCGGGGACCAACGCCCGGCGGGCGGGGCTGATCCACCTGATGTTCAACACCTTGGGCTCGGTGCTCTTCTTCGTCATCTTAGCCCTGTGGCCCACCTTTATGGCGGACACCTTCCGCCGTTGGTTTCCCGCGCTGGCCACCCAGATCGCCATGTTCCACACCTTCTTCAACGTGGCCTGCACGGTGATGTTCCTGCCCTTCTGCGGGGCCTTTGTCCGTGTCTCGGAGCTGCTGATCCGGGAGAAGAAGGCGGAGGAGCCCCTCTCCTTCCTCGATGAGCGTATGCTCTCCTCCTCCTCCCTCGCTATCGCCCAGCTGGAGAAGGAGCTGCTGCGCCTCTCCGACACGGCTATGGAGGCCTTCCGCACAGGCTTCCGCTCCTTTCAGACCCGTGACAGATCCTTGATTGCCCCCACGCAGGAGCTGATTGAGCGCACCGGCGGCATCAGTCAGGGGATGGTGGGCTACATGATCCGTCTCTCCGCTAAGAGCAAGGTGGCCGAGGAGCGGAGCATCACCAACCTCCACAGCAACTTGGGGGACATCATGCGTATCGCTGAGATCGCGGACAACTGCACTAAGTACACCCAAAAGGCCATGGACCAAGAGCTGGTCTTCTCTGAGACCGTCCAAGAGGACCTGACAAGGATGGCCGGCCGTGTGGAGGCGCTGTACCAGCTGACCAAGCGGGCCATTTTGGAGAAGGATCAGGCCCTGCTGCCCCAAGTGGCGGCGGTGGAGGACGAGATCGACGCCATGCGTAAGGAGCTGATCGACGGCCACATCCGCCGCCTCAACGCCGGCGAGTGCCGTGCGGAGTCCAGCGGCGTATTTATCAACTTGGTGTCCAATCTGGAGAGGCTGGGGGATCATTTGACATAAATTGCGGATACGGTTCAAAATTAGGAATTTTGGAATTTTTGGGCGGGGCCATGTGGATAAGGCGCGGGCCTTGGGATTGGGCGCAGCGCACGGTATAGGCTGTGCCGCCGATGGGGCGGGTCAGGCAGCAGACGCAGATGGGGCTCCGCGCCGCCAGATCCCGGTTCGGACGGTGCATTCAGTCGGGCGTGTAGGCTTAGGAGATGTGTGCCACCGCATCGGTTTGGGAGAGGATGTGCTGGCAGCACGCGATATTCGCCGCGGATCAGCTCCGCGTCTGGTTCTCACAGGGGGATCAGGCGCGGCCCAATCTGGGGGTGTTGATCCCGCAGAGCCAGCGGCGCCATGGCGTCATGGTGCCAAGCCCCAGCGCACCCCCTGCGGAGAAACGGACGGAGCCCTCGTGGATCAAAGCCAAGAGGGCTTCTTTCGGCCGCGGCGCCAGTTCAGCCCTCACCTCCTCCGGCAGCTTCCGGTACCCCGTGAAACAACAGGCCTTGCCCCGCATAACAGGATCCCGGTTCTGTTTGAGTTGTGGGATGTGTAGTCACCGCAGCTGAAAGGCGTTACAAAGGGCAGCATCAAAGGAAGGGACCGCGGGAAGGATTTTTCTCAAAAAGCGCTTTAGCCAAGCCTATAAATGTTCAATGGGGTTGAGTTCCGGGGGGCAGGGTGGAAGAGAGAGCGGCCTGTATCCGGCGTTTTGGGCAGCAAAGAGCAGCCGCTCTTTGGAATGGAGTGAAGCGTTATCCATCACAATTTTGAAATTCCCAGTTTCTTTCAGCTGCTTTCCCCATTTTTCTATTGTCGATTTGGAAACCTTGAAGACGTGGCGGGCCGCTTCCAAGCTATGTCCTGCCTGCCGGTATCCTATTGTGCGTTCCCTATATCTTTTTGAATAACTCATGTCCTTATTCTGCTCGCTTCTATCCCTTTTCTCAACCGGTTTTACTATACTGCGCAGCTTCGGACGCAGCGGCGGTGGCCCTCGCTGAGCAGATGGCGTCTTGTGAGCGTACCCCCGTCTATAGCCATGTTGCAGGCGTCCGCCGCCGCCCTTCCAACCTCGTTTCGACTTGCCTCCGGGACTTGATGGTTGCTTCGCTGGCTTGGTGCCGCAGATGCCGCCTGTGCTTTCCGGTGATGTCGGCAAACCGTTTGCAGGGGGGCGCCGGCGGCTTTGCCGCCTTATGGATGCGGCGTGCCCCTTACGGGTATTGTGCGCCCATTTTTCCGATGCCTTCCGCACCAAGGCCGGGGGATTATGGCGCTTCGCGCCTTAGCCTCCCTTGCTAAAGGCTGCGCCCGCAGGCGCGTTTCGAGGCCAGCCGCCCCATAGGGGCGGCTCTTAGGCCGAGATGAGGGGGGCGCCGAACGGCGGTGAAGGGATTCCCCGTAGGCACCCCCGATAGACCGCCCGTAGGGTACGGCAACCCCGGCGCGCCGTCCCCCGCTGCCCGGAACGCCCCAATCAACCACCCACCCGCCCTCCTTTGGTTTGCTGGGCGTCGATAGAACGGGCGGACAATGTCCGCCTCTGCATGGCGCGGCGTTTTCCCGAGGCTGTTCGGCCAGCAGACACGGTGGGACGCGGAGGCGGGAGGACGGCCCTTCCGGGCCGGCCTCCCGCCGCGCCTTTCCCCTTAGCTTCTTGACGGCTGTTTAACTGTGCCAAAAGGCACCGTGCCCTTCCGGGTATGATTAAACAAACAGCCACTGCATGAGCAGCAGCAGCCCCAGTCCCGGTACGCCAAGGATTCCGATTACCACCGCGTTAAGTACGTTCACCCCCAGGGCGATCCCTGTTACTGTGGAGGTCAGATTCAAAATCGCCAAGGCTCCAAAACCCAACAGGGTATTGAAAAACACCCGCATCATCAGCTTCAGGGGCGTGTGGAACACCCGAACCACCACCACAAAGAGAAACAGAGCAAACACCCCGAGGGAGATCTTCTCCGTCAGACCCATTTTCGCTTCCCACCTCCCCCGGCGGCCGCCACGCCCGACGTATCCTCCTTGGCCTTCATCCGCCGGAGCAGGTAGTTGATCCGCGCTTGCAGGGAGCGGATCTCATAGATGCTGGACTCCACAAGCTCCGGGTCCACCGCGTCATTGAAGGATAGATAGGCGTGGCTCAGATCCCGCTGGGCCGCCTGGAGGGCGCGCAGCAGCTCCTGCTGCTCCTCGGGGATGCCGCTCCCGCTGTGGATAGGTGAAATTCGCCGCAGCATAGTTGTCCTCCTTCGTTTCACCCTCCCCGGAGGAAGGGGCGCCTTGCCTCGTTGCTATATATACTGCTATCATGGACAAATATGCCAAATTCCAAACGTCGAAGGAGATCAAGTTATGTCCTGTCATGAAATCTATATGGAAAAGGCCCTGCGGCTGGCTAAGGAGGCCGCCGCCGCCGGGGAGGTGCCTGTGGGCTGTGTCATCGTCCGCGATGGCGAGATCGTGGGAGCGGGGCGAAACCGCCGGGAGGAGAAGCAGAGCGCCCTCTCCCACGCGGAGATCGAGGCCATCACCATGGCCAACGCCGCCATAGGCTCCTGGCGGCTGGAGGACTGCACCCTCTATGTGACTTTGGAGCCCTGTCCCATGTGCGCCGGGGCCATTCTGAACGCCCGTATCCCCCGCCTCTGCTTCGGCGCCGCCGACCCGGCGCTGGGGGCCTGCGGCGGCGTGATGAACCTCTTCATGGAGGACTTCCCCCATGCCCCCGCCGTTCTCGGCGGCATACGAAAAGAGGAGTGTGCCGGGGTGCTGGGGGACTTCTTCCGCGCCCTGCGGAAGTAGCGGCGGCGGGGATGTTCGAGAAAAATATAGAACAGAAGCGGGAAAAGAAAGCGGTGAAAAAATCTTGATTTTTTCACTTCCTTTCAAAAAGAGAAAGGAAGTGATGGGGAAATGTTCCAAGGTGGAGGCACACCTCAAGAAAACGCCGAGAGAAGCGCTCTTTTTGTGTATTGACAGAGGCGAAATGGAGGTCTATACTGGCCTTTGAACTTGTTTGCTGTGTGCAAACCGAAAGGAGAAATCTATGAAACGTCTACCTATTAGAGTAATGGTCCCCACCTTGATCATTGGTATTATGGCACTGTTTATGGTGCTGCCGGAGTTCTTCATCTCCCTGAAGAAGCCGGTGGACTTCAACGAACTCGCCGATGCGGAGCTCAAGAGCGGCCTCCACGTGGAGGGCGATGTCTATTTGATTTTGGATACTTTCGCCACCGAGGAGACCTATACCAAGAACTCCGACGGCTCCCGCACCCCCTCCAAGGTCTCCGGCTACTACTACATCATCCCCGTGGGTGAGGAGTCCTACATCGGCATCGAGGGCAGTGTGGACAACCGCTCCGCCTTTAAGGCGATTGACGACTCCACTTGGGCTTGGCTCACCGACGCGGCGGCGGATCTCGATCCCAACGCCTACTACCACTACGAGGGCTACATCGACGAGATGGAGGATGAGCTCTACGGGTACTTTGTTGAGTGGTTCCAGGATATGGAGTGGTTTGAGACCAAGAACGCGGATCAGATTACCCCCTACGCCCTGCCCCTGATGATCAAGCCCATGTCCCCCGGCCTGATGCCCTTGATGATCATCGGCTTCGCCATGATCGCGCTGAACGTGCTGTTCGTGGTGCTGCACATGAACTATAAGAAGAAGGCCCAGGCCGCCAAGGCCGCGGCGATGTCCTCCGACGAGCCTTGGGCGCCTCCCGCCTCCGCCAACACCACCTACAGCGCCCCTGACGCCGGGTACACCCCGCCGCCCTCCACCCCCGCCTCCGGCGATCCCTGGGACGCCCCGGACAAGCGGTAATTGCACAGCCACAGGCGAAAATGTGAACATAATAGGAAGGGAGGCCTCTGGATTTCACAGGGGCCTCCCTTTTTCGCGCATTTTTTGGCGGGGGAGGTTTACCATAAGATTTAATACTTTTGTAACAACTGATGCTTACTTTCTTAAAAACTTTCCCCTATGATAATCCTTGCAAGAGACAATAACTTCTTTTCATCCAATCTTCCAAAACATAGGGACGGGGACGGCGAATGCCGTCCCCGTTCCGCTTTGTCTGTGGGATGCGAATTTGCAACCTATTTGTAATTTTCTTGTTGTTGACCTTCCCTCCAATCCTGCTATACTGAGTACCATAGAAATAGGAAAAGGAGATACCTTGGGATATGAGAAGGAACCTTACCGCTGTGGCGCTGGTGCTGCTGATGATCAGTTTGACGCTTTCCGGCTGCGGGGAGAAGCCCGCGGAGACGCCCCCGCCCCCGGAGGAGATCACCGCGCCGGCGGAGCCGCTGCCCCCCGAGGAGCCGGAACCGGAGCCCTACACCATTATAGACCCCACCGTCATGCCCGAGGGAGGCGTCCGGGACGGCGTCACCTACGTCCCCAGTGAGGGGCGGGTGGAGCACCTGTTCTTCCATCCGGTGGTGGCCTATCCGGAGCTGGCCTTCGACGGTGATCGGATGGAGGAGGGGATTGACGACTACATGGTCACGGTGGGGGAGTTCAACAAGATTCTGAACAGCCTCTATGAGCGGGACTACATACTGGTGGATATCGGCGACGTGTGGCGGGAGGACATAAGCGAGGCCGGGGAGCCGGTGATGGTCCGCAATACCCTGTACCTCCCCGAGGGGAAGAAGCCCCTGATCTTCTCCTATGATGATACCAACTACTACCCCTACATGCTGGAGAACGGCTTTACCTACAAGCTGATCCTCGGGGAGGACGGAAAGATTTGGTCCTACGGCCTGGACCCGGCGGGGAACGAGGTGATCAGCCGGGATTTGGACGCCATCACTATTTTGGACAAATTCGTGGAGGAGCACCCGGACTTCTCCCCCTTCGGGGCCAAGGCCTGCCTGAGCCTCACCGGCTACGAGGGGATCTTGGGCTACCGCACCCAGACCGACAGCGAGGACTGGACACCGGAGCGGGAGGCCAGCCGGCAGCGGGAGATTGAGGCGGTGAAGCCCATTGTGGCGGAGCTGAAGCGCACCGGCTGGACCTTCGGCAGCCACACCTGGGGGCATATACGCCTTGGCAGCAACGGCATGGAGAAGATCCGCAGCGACACGGAGAAGTGGCTCAACGAGGTGGGGAGTCTGGTCGGCCCCACCACGATCCTCTTCTACCCCCACGGGGAGCGGCCTGACGGCGGGGACTGGAAGCAGACCGGGGAGGTGTTCCGGTACTTCCAAGAGAAGGGCTTCCGGGTGTTCTGCTCCGTTGGCACGGAGAGCTTCAGCTTTATCAAGAAGGACATCTGCGCGGTGATCTGCGACCGGCTCCACCCGGACGGCACCACCCTGCGCAGCAAGTACGCCGACAAGAGGTACGGCCAATTCTATGACGCGCGGGAGATCATCGACTTGGAGTCCCGCCCGGAGAGAGAGGTGGGGTGGCAGTGAGACCCAATGGAGCTCTGCCCAACAAAGTGGTGAAGGAGAGCGGAGGGGCGCCGAGGAGGCCCTTCTCCCTTCTGCGTCTGCTGCTTGCGCTCCTTGCAGGCCTTGGGCTCAGCTATCTGTTCTACTGGGTGGGGGATATCCTGGGGCTGTCCCGTGCCGATGTGTTCCACCGGGTCGGCTGGGCCTGCTTGGGGATGGTTGCGGCAGTGGCTGCCCTTGCGCTGTGGGCCCGGCGGCGGAACCGGTTTGTAAAGGCCTGCAACGACCTGCTCCCCCTGCTCTCCAGCGATGTGGACGCCTACATCGCCGGGTACGAGGCCCTGCGGAAGGAGTGGAAGGGGGCGTTTTATCAGCGGTATATCTGCTTGAACTTGGTGGCGGGCTACCACAGCCGGGAGGAGCTGGATACCGCGCTGGATCTGCTCCATGAGGCGGCCACCTACCGCCTGCCGGGGGCCGCGCGGACGGTGTGGGCCTCGGATTTGGCCATGAACGCCTTCCGCCGGGAGCGGTGGGCGGAGGGGCTGGCCATCATGAAGCGGGAGGAGAAGGCCCTCAGCGCCATGGCCGCGGCGGAAACCGGCGGCGCCCCCAGCGCCTGGCAGGGGCTGTGTCTCTATCGGCTCATCGCCCAAGGGGAACTGGACAAGGCCCGGGAGGCATTGGCGCAGGCGGAGGGGCAGTTTGATGCCGCCGGGGCGAAAAGCTCCCTGACACACATCCGCGAGGTGCTGAACCGGACAGAGGGTGAGTTCCCCGGCGCCGCCGGGTGAACCGCCGCGCCTCTGCCGAACCACCCCGGTTGGCGTGTTCGTCAACCAAGCTGCGCTCGGTAGACCACC
Organism: uncultured Clostridia bacterium; assembly: GCA_947572235.1. GTDB lineage: Bacteria > Bacillota > Clostridia > Oscillospirales > Oscillospiraceae > CAJFPI01. The sequence continues at coordinate 22,146 of CANPBB010000005.1, read as the reverse complement.
GCACCCGTAAGGGCGCACATTGTGCGCCCGCTCTGTCGATGTCCCATGAACTGGGAAGGGGCGGGCGGACAATGTCCGCCCCTACAAGTTTTATCGGATCATCCCGGTTGGCGGCGGGGGGCGGCGGGCCGGGGGCGTCCCGCCCTGCGGACGCAGTACCGGACCGTGCGCGGGCACGCACCCTCCCCACGCGAAGAATCCCCTGCGGGAACACCCGCAGGGGATTCTTGGTATCTTCAAGCGATCATCAGCGCCCTCACAGCACCGTGTGCAGCAGGCTCCGGCGGACGATATCGAAGGCGTGGTGGGCGGCTAAGGTGCGGATGTGGCCCCGGCTGCGGCCGCGGCTCAGGTCGATCTGCCGGCAGATGGTGCCGTGCTTGGTGGCGAGGCCGATAAACACCGTCCCCACCGGGTGGTCCCGCTCGTCCCGCTCCGGGCCGGCTACGCCGGTGACGGATACCGCGATGTCGCTGCCGCACACCCGCCGGCACCCCTCGGCCATGGCGCAGGCTACCGCCTCGGACACCGCGCCGTGCTCCTCAATCAGCTCGTGGGGCACGCCCAAGGCGCTCTCCTTCACCTTGCTGGTGTAGGACACCACGCCGCCCCGGAAGACCGCCGAGGCACCGGGCAGGTCGGTAAACCGCTTGGCGATGAGCCCGCCGGTGCAGCTCTCCGCCGCGGAGAGGGTCATGTCCCGCTCCTTGAGCAGCGCCAGCACCACCTCCTCCAAGCTGCCCACATCCTCGCCGTAGATCACGTCGCCCAGGACCTGCCGGACCTCGGCGATCAGGGGGCGGAGCAGCGCCTCCGCCTCCCCCTCTGTGGGAGCCTTGGCGGTGGCCCGGAGCATCACCTCCCCGGTCTTGGCGTAGGGGGCCAGCGTGGGGTTGGTCCCCCGGACCATGATCTCATGGAGGGCCTGCTCCACGTGGCTCTCCCCCATGCCGAAGATCCGCAGCTCGTGGCTGTAGATCTTCTCGTGTGTCAGCTTCTCTAAATAGGCCTTGGCCCGGTTCTCGAACAGGTAGCGGCACTCAAAGGGGGGGCCGGGGAGCATGAGCACGTGGATGCCGTCCTTCTCAAAGGCACAGCCGGGGGCGGTGCCCACCGGGTTGTCCAGCACGGTACAGCCCACGGGGAGCATGGCCTGCTGCTTGTTCCCCTCGGGGATGTCCTCCCGCTTCATCCGCTTGGTGAAGTAGGCGCAGATGTCCTCCCAGATGTCCTCGTGGAACTCCAGCGGCAGGCCGAAGGTCTCGCAGATGGTCTGCTTGGTGAGATCGTCGTAGGTGGGCCCCAGGCCGCCGGTGGTGATGATGATGTTAGCCCGCTTCCGGGCGATGTCCAAGGCCTCCCGCAGCCGCTGGGGGTTGTCCCCCACCACGGTGTGGTAGTAGACATTGATGCCTATCGTGCTCAGCCCCTCGCTGAGCATCTGGGCGTCGGTGTTGGCGATGTTGCCGAGGAGCAGCTCAGTGCCCACGGCGATCAGCTCCGCATTCCATTGCATAGTAGTGCGCCTCTTTTCCTGTGTGATATATGGTAATGAAGTTTCATAGATTGATAGACTTCGATCTGTCCCCCATGCGGTCTGCCGAAATGCGCCGGAGCCCTGCGGGACGGCGGGTTGGGTCGTCCCGCCCTACAAGCGGTCTATCGCAGCGTGTTCGATGCTCCAGCCTGTAGGGCGCGACGACCCCGGCGCGCCGTGTCCGTCTGCCGGAACCCCCTCCGGTAAACCGCCGCACCATAGCTCTGCGCCGCTATTTCATACTCAGGCGTTTTCGGACGGCTTGGTTGGTCAGGGGGTAGAGCCGCTCCACTGGCAGGGACTTGGCGGATAGCCCGCCTGCCTTCCGCTGCTCGTTCCACTTGCGCACGGAGGGGGTCAGATCCTCAATCCGGTGGATGCCTGTGCGCAGGAACTCCGACAGGATCTCTCCCTTCAGTCCGATCTGGATGGCGGCGCGTCCGATGGGGGCGCCGCTGGGATTGCGGTCCGGGTCCCACTGGCAGTAGACCTCGGCGCGCTCAAAGTCCCGCCGCCACTGGAGGCCGTCGCAGCCGGCGGCGTCCGGAGAGGTGAGCACCGCCTTGGCCAGCAGCCGATCAAAGGTCTCCTGATAGACATCTATCGCCAAGACGCACTCCTGATTCTTCTTTGTCCCCCAGTTGGAGCGGTACATCATCCACAGAAAGGACGGCTTGATCCACGTCATGCGGTTGAGGTTGAAGCTCTCCCCAAAGGTCTGGAGGGCCACCGCCTCCGCCGCGATGGCGCTGTTGTAGGCCTGATAGACCCGGACGCAGCGCCGGTCGTACTGGGCAAAGACTTCTTTCATGTACTCCATAACGTTTCCTCTCTCCCCCTTCCCACCTGAAATTCTCCGATTTCAAGCGAAACGAATCACCTCATACCGTGACGCCTCCATGGCCCGGTCCACCAGCCCCTCCACGTCCAGCGCCTCCTCAAAGTGCCGCACGTCGGCGATCTCCGGGTGGGTCCTTGGGTGCCTCGGGGTAAAGACGGTGCAGCAGTCCTCGAAGGGCTGGATGGAGGTCTCGAAGGTGCCGATCCTCCGGGCAATGCGGACGATCTCCTCCTTGTCCATGGCGATCACCGGCCGGAAGATGGGGCGCTTCGCCGCGTCCTCGGTGGAGGCCATGGCCTCCACGGTCTGGCTGGCCACCTGCCCCAGGCATTCCCCGGTGACAAGGCACTTGGCCCCCACCCGGTCCGCCACCCGGTCCGCGCAGCGCATCATGAACCGCCGCATGATCAGCGTGAAGTAGTCCTCCGGGCAGCAGCGGCGGATGGTCTCTTGGATCTCGGTAAAGGGCACCGTGTGGACCACCAGACGCCCGCAGCAGGGCACCAGCAGCTTTGCCAGCGTCAGCACCTTCTCCAGGGCTTGGGGGGAGGTGTAGGGCGGGGAGTGGAAGTGGACCATCTCCAGCCGCATCCCCCGCCGGGCCATCAGGTAGGAGGCCACCGGGCTGTCGATGCCGCCGGAGAGCAGGCTCACCGCCGTGCCCCCCATGCCGATGGGGAGGCCTCCCGCGCCGGGGCGGGCGGGGCCGTGGACATAGGCGGCGGTCTCCCGAACCTCGATCTGCACCGTGAGCTCTGGGTGGTGGACATCCACCGTCAGGTGGGGAAAGAGCTCGTGGAGCTCTCCGCCCACGTACTGGCTCAGCTCGATACTGCCCAAGGGAAATGTCTTGTCCGCCCGTTTGCTCTCCACCTTGAAGCTCCTGACCGCCATGAGCTGAGGGGCGAGGTAGTCCTTGGCGCAGGCCACAATGGCGTCCTTGTCCTTCTCGCAGGCCCGGGCCCGGACCATGGCCACAATGCCAAAGACCCTGCCGCAGGCGTCATAAGCCCCTTCAAGGTCGCAGCTTTCCGACAGGGGCTCCACATAGATGGTGGACTGTTTGGAGGTCACGGAGAACTCCCCGAAGTTTCGCAGCCGCCGGCGGATGTTGGCCAGCAGCTTGTCCTCAAAGCTCCGGCGGTTGAGGCCCTTGAGCACCAGCTCGCCCAGCTTCAGCAAAATAATCTCCTTCATCTCACGCCTCCTCCTGCTGTAATGTGCCCTCATCCCCCGCGGCGCCGTCCTCCTCCGCCTCCGGCGGCTCATAGGTGCCGCAGCAGCGCCAGAAGGCGAAAAGGGAGGCGGCAGCGGCCAGAAGGATTCCCGCCTGTGGGAGGGAGGCGGCGTCGGGGAGGGCGCAGAGCGTCAGCACAATGGCGGTGGGCACACACCAGAGGAGGGGGCGACGCCGCCCCTGCCGAAAACCATGGGCGGCCACCTGATGGAAGGCACAGGCCATCCCGGCCTGCGACAGCACCTCCACATAGTAGGCCTCCGTCACGGGATAGGAGGCGTATCTCTGGTAGGTGGTCAGCAGCAGCAGCAGCGCCAGCAGCACCGGGGGCAGCAGCAGAGCGCCTGACACGGTCCCCCTCCGCCACGCCCGCAAGAAAAGCAGCAGCGTCAGCCCGCTGAACACCGACAGGGCGGCGGCAATCAGGGGCACCAGCTCCCCGCCGCCCGTATCCTCCACCAGCAGCATGGCCCCGGAGACCACAAAGAGCAGACCGCCGCAGACCAAGTCGAAGGGCGGCTGTCCCGCCGGCAGGGCGAAGCTTTGAAAGAAGGTCAGCTGCTTCCCCTGCTTTTGACAGGCGGTCAGGAGAAAGAACAGGGCCGCGGCCGCGAGCCACAGCAGCATCAGCAGGGACAGGGGGTGGGGCCGCACCAGCCCGTCGGGGCCAAAGACGGTCCGCCGCTGAAAAAACCGCAGCATCCCCCCCACCGCCCCGAGGAGGAGCGGCAGCAACAGCATGTTTTTTTTCATATGGCACAAAATTCCTTTCAAAGGCGTAGTGAATGGGGAATGAGGAATTGTGGTTCCGCCATTCCTACCGCCCCATTCCTCGTTCCGAATGACTAAACCGTAGTATACCACTTGGCACAAGATTTGTCATCATCTTTTGGACAGGCACCTCATAGAGTAATTTATACTGACACGCAAGCAAGGAGGCGGGGACGGTGCGCAGAAGTCTCGCGGCGGCCATGGTGATTTTGTTTTTGATCTTCTTTCTCCCTTGGCTCTGGGGGGAGCACAGTCCGGCGGAGGAGGCTGCTCCGCCGGAGGAGACTCCGGTGATGGATGAGGGCGGGGAGCGGGAGATCCCCCCCGCTGTCCGCGACAGCGCCCGGACACTGCGGGTGCTGGTGCAGGGGGAGGTGGTGGAGATGACCATGGAGGAGTACCTCCGGGGGGTGGTAAGGGCGGAGATGCCCGCCTCCTTTGCCGAGGAGGCCCTGAAGGCACAGGCGGTGGCCGCCCGGACCTATACCCTCTATAAGATCCGCGGCGGCGGCAGCGCCAACCACCCGGAGGCCGACGCCTGTGACGACATCAATTGCTGCAAGGCCTACCAGAGCGAGGAGGAGGCCGCCCAGAGCTGGGGCATGGCCACGGCGGTGTACGAGGAGAAAATCCGTCTGGCCGTGGCGGAGACCGACGGGGAGGTGGTCCTCTATGACAACGCCCCGGTGCTGGCGGTGTTCCACTCCTCCTCCGCGGGGGCCACCCGCCCCTCAGGGGAGGTCTGGACGCAGGATCTGCCCTACCTCCAGAGCGTCCCCTCCCCGGAGGGGGCGGACAACGTGCCCAACTACCACAGCAAGGAGACCTTCACCCTGACGGAGTTCAAGGAGCGATTCATCGCCAGTTACCCCACAGCCAACCTGTCCGGCACCCCCTCCAACTGGTTCACCAACATCCAGCAGACGGAGAACGGCTCGGTGACCAGCCTCCAGGTGGGGGGCGTCAGTCTGAGCGGAGGGGAGCTTCGGACCCTGCTGGGCCTGCGCAGCGCGGCCTTCACCATCAGCTTTACCGACAGCGAGGTGGTTTTCTCCGTCACCGGCTACGGCCACGGCGTGGGCATGAGCCAGTATGGGGCCAACGTGCTGGCGCAGGAGGGGAAGAGCTATCGGGAGATTCTGACCCACTACTATGTGGGCACCACCGTGGGGGTCCTCCAGGACTGAGCGTCCATAGGGCAGGGACAAAAAAACGGGGAGACGAAAGATTTCTCTTTCGTCTCCCCAGTTTGGTTTGTTAAATCTTGCTCAGCTTCAAGGTCATCGCGCTCTTCTTATGGGCAGCATTGTTCTTGTGCAGCACACCCTTGCGCACGCTCTGATCGACCATTTTCACGGCGGCCTTGTAAGCGCCCTCGGCCTCGGTGCGCTTGCCTTCCGCGGCAGCAGCCTCAAACTTCTTGATCGCGGTCTTCAGCGCGCTGCGATTGGCCTTGTTGCGGGCGTTGCGGGCCTGAGACAGCAAAACACGCTTCTTAGCAGACTTGATATTCGGCAAACCAAACACCTCCTCCAACGGGAAATTCACGGGAGGACGCTGCTCCTCCACGCAGGATGGTATTTTAGCATGGTTTCCCTCTTTTTGCAAGTCTTTTTTCAATTTTCCTCCGCTTTTTTCGAATAAATTTTCTGACCCCGTGAAAAATACCCTGAGAATACTACATCTTGTAGCCAAAAGAGAGGAGCGTCACAAGCTATGCAGCAGTACCGAACGGATTTGGCCGTGGAGGCCCGGGAACTCTACCGGGAGCGGGCGGGGGAGACCACCAAGCTCCGGGGCGTCCGGGCCCGGGAGCGGCAGCGGCGGGGGTTTCCCGTCACCCGTGTGGACATTTTGGATCAGGAGGGGGCCGAGGCCTTGGGGAAGCCGGTGGGCTCCTACCGGACGGTGGACCTATCACCTTACTTCGCCCACCGCTCGGGACAGTTTCTGCCGGCGGTGAAGGCCCTCTCGGAGGAGCTGGGGGAGCTGCTGCCGGAGGAGGGGCCGGTGTTTGTGGCGGGGCTGGGGAACCGGGCCATGACTCCGGACGCGGTGGGCCCCCTGGCCATTGAGCACCTGCTGATCACCCGGCACCTGAAGGAGGTCCTGCCGGACTTCCGCCCCACCTCGGCGGCGGCGGCGGGGGTGCTGGGCACCACGGGGCTGGAGTCCGCCGAGTGGGTCCGGGGCCTGTCCCAGGCCTCGGAGTGCGCGGCGGTGGTGGTGATTGACGCGCTGGCCGCCCGGAGCCTCCAGCGCCTGTGCACCACCATCCAGCTCAGCAGCACAGGGATCATCCCCGGCAGCGGCGTGGGGAACCGCCGTCTGGCGCTGAACGAGGAGCTGCTGGGCGTGCCGGTGATCTCGGTAGGCGTGCCAACGGTGGTGGACGCCCGGACCTTGGCGCTGGATCTTCTGGGGGATGGGGAGGACACGGAGGAGCCGGCGGCACTGGCGGGCAGGGGGGCGTCGCTGTTTGTGACGCCCAAGGACGTGGACGCCCAGGTGCGGGAGATCGGGAAAATATTGGGCTACGGGATCAGCCTGGCCCTCCAGCCGGGGCTGGCGGTGGAGGACTTGACGGCCCTTTTAGAGTAGGACCGGCGGCGGAACCGGTTCTCCCAGAAAAGAAAACATTTGACATTGCTCCGTTTTGGTCTATAATCCTAAGAAGCTGCGGCGATTTTTGATTTCTGCCCATCCCCGGCGGGGACGGCGGAAACAGGGGAAGGAAAGACCAAACATGGATTTCAATAACTTGGCGGCCTGCATGGGGACGCTGTTTCTGCTGATGGCCACAGGTTTTTTGTGCAACAAGGCGGGGCTGTTGAAGCCGGAGGCCAACAAGATGCTCTCCCGCCTGATTATCAACGTGTCCATGAGCGCCATGATCGTGGACTCCATCGTCAACACGGATATCAACCTCAGCCCCTCGGCCGCCGCGGAGCTGGCCGGCTCGGCGGCCGCCTACTACGGGGTGCTCTTCCTCCTGAGCCTCCTCTTCAGCAGGACTGTTGCCCGGAACCGGCCGGACAGCGGGGTTTACCAGTTTATGGTCCTCTTTGGGAATATCGGCTTTCTGGGCTTCCCCCTGATCAGCTCCCTCTTCGGGGAGGGGGCGCTGTTCTACGCCGCCATCTACAATATTCCCTTCAACGTGCTGGTCTACACCTACGGTGTGGTGCTCATCAGCGGCAAACGGGACGCCGACAGCCTGAAAAAGACCCTGCACAGCGCGCCGGTGATCTCCGCCGTGGCGGCTCTGACGCTGCTGGTGCTGGGGGTGCGCCTGCCCGCCTTCCTCTCCGACGCGGTGGGCAGCTTAGGGGCCATGACGGTTCCCGGGGCCATGCTGGTGGTGGGGTCCTCCCTGGCCAACCTGCCCGGCCGGGAGCTGCTGCGGGAGTGGCGGGTGTACGTGCTCGCCGCCTTTACGCTGCTGCTGCGGCCTGTGGCGGTGTGGGCGGTGCTGCGCCTGTTCCTCCAGGACCCGCTGATTTTAGGCGTCTCCGTGGTTCTCTCGGCGGTGCCGGCGGCGGCCAACACCACCGTGCTCTGCATCGAATACAACTCCAATGAGGGGCTGGCCTCCTTCGCCGTGTTTATAACCACGATAGTGTCCATGCTGACCATGCCCTTGGTGGCCATCCTGCTGCTGTAGGGCAAAAGGGAACATAGGGGCCCCGCCGCAGATCGCTGCGGCGGGGTTTCTTAACGGGGGCGCGCAATTTCGTCAGTCATTCCTTTACTTTACGCCAACCCCATGATATAATCCTTAAAGAGCACTGATTTAGAGAGAGTGCCTCTGCTTTTTGTGGGAGGGATATCATTTGAATAAGAAACTAACCCGCCTGATTGAGCCCAACATCCAGCCGGCGATTATCTGCCTGAGCCTGTTCGTGGTGCTGGCCATCCCCTTCCAGCCGGTGCTGGCGCTGGCGGAGGCCGCGCTGACGCTGATCTTCTACATCTTTGTCCAGCACGCCGCCAAGAAGCGCAAGCAGAACCTGCTCCAGTACATCAACGGCCTCACCGGCGGCGTGGACTCCGCCAGTAAGAACGCCATTTTGAACGCCCCCCTGCCCATCCTGGTATTCCGGGCGGACACACAGGAGGTGATCTGGAGCAACGACAACTTCCTCGCCATCGCCGGGCAGAGCGACGAGCTGTTCTTCAATATCCATTTGGGGGAGCTGATCCCCGGCTTCAGCTGCCAGTGGCTTCTCAACGGGGAGAAGGTGTGCCCCGACCGGGTGGAACTCAATGGCCGGCTCTACCAAGTCTTTGGCTCGGCCAACCGGGTCAGCGGCAAGGCAGTGGGGGAGAATCTCTTGGTGACCACCTACTGGATGGACATCACCGACACCGCCCGCATCTGCGACCGGTACGCCGAGAGCCGCCCGGTGGTCAGCATTCTGATGATTGACAACTATGAGGAGCTGATGAAGGCCGGCGGCGAGGCCGCCCGCTCCTCCGTCCTGGCCCAGATTGACGAGCGGATCAACACTTGGGTGGAGGGCAAAAGCGGCCTCCTGCGCAAGTATGATCGGGACCGCTACCTCTTCGTCTTTGAGGAGCAGTTCTTTGAGGAGATGGTGGAGGAGAAGTTCTCTATCCTGGATGCCGTCCACTCCGTTACCAGCGCCGACGGCGTCACCGCCACCCTTTCCATCGGCATGGGCAAGGACAACGAGACCTTTGAGCAGCTCTTTACCAGCGCCAACAAGTGCATCGAGATGGCCCTCAGCCGGGGCGGCGATCAGGCGGTGGTCCGGGACAGCATCGACTTCCAGTTCTACGGCGGCCGCCGCCAGTCGGCGGAGAAGCGGACCAAGGTGAAAAGCCGGGTCATGGCCAAGGCCCTGGGGGATCTGGTCAGCGACGCCAGCGAGGTCTACGTCATGGGGCACGAGTACGCCGATATGGACACCGTGGGCGCCGCCGCCGGTATCTGCTGCGTGGCCCGCAAACACCGCAAACGGTGCCGGATTGTGCTGGATTTAAGCAACAACAACGCCAATCCGCTGGTCCATCGGCTCCAGCTCCTGCCGGAGTACGAGGACATGTTTGTCTCCGGCAGCGACGCCTTTGTCCACGCCCAGCCCGGCGCCCTTCTGGTGGTGGTGGATACCAACCGGCCGGACATGGTGGAGTCAAGCCAGCTCTTAGATACCTGCAACCGTGTGGCGGTAATCGACCACCACCGCCGGGCCGCCACCTATATTGAGAATGCGGCGCTGAACTTCCACGAGCCCTACGCCTCCTCCGCCAGCGAGCTGGTGACGGAGCTTCTGCAGTATCTGGTGGACGGCTCCGACCTCCTCCGGGGGGAGGCGGAGGCCCTTCTGGCGGGGATGGTTTTGGATACCAAGAACTTCACCCAGCGCACAGGCAGCCGCACCTTCGAGGCCGCGGCTTTCCTCCGCCGCTCCGGGGCGGATACCATCGAGGTCAGCCGCCTGTTCCAGAGCGACCTCCACAGCATGGTGGAGCGATACGACATCATCCGCCAGGCGGTGATGGTCCACGAGGACATCGCTGTGGCGGCGGTAAACCGGGAGTGTCCCCGGATCGTGGCCGCCAAGGCCGCCGACGACCTTCTTACCCTGAAGGGCGTCCAAGCCTCGGTGGTGGTCTACCGCAGCGGCGAGGGCGCCGCCCTCTCCGCCCGGAGCTTGGGGGATATCAACGTGCAGGTGATCTTGGAGGCCTTGGGCGGCGGCGGCAACAACACCGCGGCCGGCGGCTTTGTCCCCAACACCACCACCGACGCGGTGCGGGAGCGGGTATTGCGCTCGATTGATCGGTACTTTGAGGAATAGGCGCTTCGCACCGCGCTTAAAATCCGCGGATTTCAAGCGAAAGGGCCCGCAGCCGCCAGCGCCGCACTCGCTTTGCCCGCACGCCTGTCGGCTGAGAAGTATTTTTGCCGAAAACGCGGTTTCCGGCAAAAATGATTTTTAGTTTATTTCGCGCCTTGGACGCGAAACCCTGCAAGGATTTTTCTTTGCGGCGGGAGCCGCAAAGGAGAAGCGGGAGACATCATATAGGAGGATTTTTGTGATGAAAGTAATTTTACAGCAGGATGTAAGAGGTCAGGGGAAGAAGGGGCAGATGGTGGAGGTGGCCGAGGGGTATGCCCGCAACTTCCTGCTGCCCCGGAAGCTGGCGGTGCCCGCCACCGCTGACGCCATGAATACCATGAAGCTGCAGGAGAAGGCCCGGAAGGCCGAGGAGGCCCGGCAGAAGGCCGAGGCGGAGGCTGTGGCCGAAAAGCTCAAGGGGGCTGTGGTGAAGCTCACCGCCAAGGCCGGAGCCAATGGGAAGCTCTTCGGCACCATCACCTCCAAGGAGATCAGCGAGGGGCTTTTAAGCCAGCACGGCATTGAGCTTGCCAAGCAGAAGATTGTGATTGATGAGCCCATCAAGGCCTTTGGGACCTATGAGCTGAAGGCCAAGCTGGGGTTTGAGATCTCCGGCACCGTTTATGTGGTGGTGGCGGAGGAGAAATAGTTGGCGCGGGTCCTCCAAGGGGGGCTGCGGCGCAGTACCCGGCCTTTTTTCGCGCCGCGTCGGCACGATTTGGGGACAGGGGGTTCGCCCCCGGGCGGCTCTGGGCCCGGGGACCCTCCCCCGACGCCTGCCACGTCCCCGATGACCCCCGTAGGGCGCGATGACCTTGGCGCGCCGTCCCCCGTCAACCGGGCTGGTTCGCTAAACGGCCCGCTCTCCCGCCCCCACCGCGCCGGGGATGCCCAAAACGGCAGATCAAAAACCTGACACATAGAACGGGAGTATAGCAAATGGACTGGAAAAACTGGCCCATTCTGGGGAAATCCCGACGGGCGGAGAGCCCATCGGAGCGGTCCTATGACATGCTGGCCACCAATACCCAGCTCAAAGAGCTGCTGAAGCGCCGGGTCTCGCCTGTGCTGGAGGCGGAGGGGTATCGGTACGACGGCGCCTACCAGTGGATCGGCCCTTGGGAGGCCTATGCCCGTCGGGTGGTCCGCGTCCGCCTCCTGAAGGGCGCCGGCGGCGAGTTTGCCTTTGGCTGGTGTTTTGATTTTGTTCCGGTTCTCCAAAATGACGGCAAAGGGTACCGCTATCAGAGAACGGAGAAAAGCGCGGGGCTGCAGCTGTTTGTCTGGACGAGGGAGCTGATCTCCCCCGAGGAGGCCGGGAGCCGGAACTATCAGTTCAGCCTCTTCGGCAGGGATTTGGAGGATGTGGAGCGGCTGCTGCTGCGCGTTTTTGAGCGGTCGAAGCCCTTGGGGGACGCTTGGTTTTCCGCCTCCCAGGGGGCTGAGAGGGGTCTGGCCATGGCCGGGGAGCAGAGCCGGCAGACGCTCAACCACTGGCCCGCGCCGGAATATATCCGGGCGTTTCTCCTGTCGGCCTCGGGCCGGGAGGAGGAGGGCCTGCGGGCGCTGAACGACTGGTTTGCGCAGGACCACCAGATCGCAGATGAGCTGCAAAAGAAGCTGCGGGGGAAGCTGCGGGAGTGCGGGAATTTGCGGGATTGGGCAATACCCGCGAAAAATGCACCGCGTCCATAGGAAAGCAACGCCGCCGACGAGCGGAGCATATCCGCCCCTGCGGGTGGTCTATCGAACCATCCCAGCCGACGAGGGACGGCGCGCCGAGGTCGTCGCGCCCTACGAACGGCATAGCCAAACACATCATGTGGGCGCACACCGTGCGCCTGCCCTTCCCCAGTGCGACGAGCGCCGGTAGAACGGACCGGTGAGGACACCGGTCCCCACAAAATTCCCTCGTCCGTAGGGGCCGATGTCCCCATCGGCCCGTCCTCCCCCCCCATACGGTGAGCGCCTATAAAACGGGCGGCCACAGGCCGCCCCTACATACGGTACACCAATAGGCACGGCGGCCTTTGCCGCACTACGAACAGCGCAACCCCTATCAAGTCCCGGCGGCAAGTCGAAGCGAGGCAGGCAGAGCGGCAGCGGCCGTCTACAGCATGGCTAAAGACGGGGGCACGCTCTCAAGATACCTTTATCCGTGGGAGAGCCACCGCCGCCGCGTCCGAAGCTGCGCAGTAAACCTACGTACCAGTCTACCGAAGCTGCGTCGCGTCTTGGGGTTCTTAGGGGGGAGCGAATAAGGGCTGTGCCCCCCAAGGAGGGGGGCTAAAGCCCGCCTGAGCGGACACCTAAGCGCGCTTTTGCCTACTTTTCTCGCGCGAGAAAAGTAGGTCGCCCCGGGGGGCGATCCCCCCGCTGAAAAAGAGGAAAGGAGACCTCCCTATGCCCGTCATCGAAGACATTTTAACCCGACAAGCCATGCCCCACAGCATTGATGCGGAGCAGGCTGTGCTGGGGTCCATGCTCATTGACGCGACCTGCGTGAAGGACGTGATGGATAAGCTCCAGCCGGAGGACTTCTATCTGCGGCAGAATCGGGAGATCTTTGAGACCATCTACACCATGTTCTCCTACTCCCGGCCCATTGACGGTCTCACCGTGGCGGAGGAGATGCAGAAAAACGGCGTCTACGATCCCCAGACCACCCGGTCCTATCTGGCCCAGCTGATGGAGGTGACCCCCACCAGCGCCAATGCCATGGAGTATGCGGCCATTGTCCGGGACAAGGCCCTGCTGCGCTCCGTCGCCAGCGCCGCCGGGGAGATTACCGCCATGGTGCAGGAGGGGACGGGGGAGGCCCGGACCACCCTGGAGGCGGCGGAGCAGAAGATCTACGCCATCCGGCGGGGACGCAGCGCTCAAGACATGGTCCACATCGGACAGGTGCTCACCGGGGTGCTGGACCACCTCAATGAGCTCTCCAGCGGGCAGGTGGGGCTGCCGGGGCTCTCCACGGGGCTCTCCGCCGTTGACAGCAAGATCCACGGGCTGAACAAGTCCGACCTCATCTTAGTGGCCGCCCGGCCGGGCATGGGCAAGACCTCGCTGGCGCTGAACTTCGCGCTGAATGTGGGGAAGGCCTGCCAGAAAACCGTGGCCGTGTTCTCCTTGGAGATGTCCAAGGAGCAGCTGGCCACCCGCCTCCTCAGCGCCGAGGCCTTCGTCAGCAACCAGAAGCTGATCACCGGGAACCTCAGCGAGACGGACTGGGTGCGGATTGCCCAGTCGGCCAATGCCCTGAATCAGACGGATATCCGCATTGACGACAACCCCCTGCTCACCGTGGCGGATATGAATGCCAAGTGCCGCCGGATGGAGAACTTGGGCCTGGTGATCATCGACTATCTCCAGCTGATGACCTCCGCCGGAGGCAGGGGCTACGCCGGGGAGAATCGGCAGCAGGCGGTGAGCGACATCTCCCGTATGCTGAAGATCATGGCCAAGGAGCTGGAGGTGCCGGTGGTGTGCCTGAGTCAATTGAGCCGCGCCAACGAGAAGCGGGAGGACAAGCGGCCCATGCTCTCCGACCTCCGTGAGTCCGGCGCCATTGAGCAGGACGCGGACATCGTGCTCTTCCTCTACCGGGACGACTACTACAACGAGGACAGCGAGAAGCGGAACATTGCCGAGTGCATCGTGGCCAAAAACCGCCACGGGGAGACCGGCAAGGTGGAGCTGAAATGGCTCCCCGACTATACCTCCTTTGGCACCATCGAGATGCGCTATGGGGAGTGAGCTGCTCTCCGCCCGGCTGTTTCTGCACCGTCTGGCGGCAAAGACCCCCGCCGGGGAGCGGCGGTGGCTCTTGGCGGTGTCCGGGGGGCGGGACTCCATGTGCCTGCTCCACCTGACCCTCCAGTGGAGCCGGGAGAACGGCGCGGAGGTGGTGGCTGCCCACTTCAACCACCGCCTCCGCGCGGAGACGGCGGACCGGGACGAGGCCTTTGTCCGGGATTTCTGCCGGACCCATGGTGTGCCCTTTGTCCGAGGGGAGGGGGACACCCGGGCGCTGGCAAAGCACCGGGGCATGACTATCGAGGAGGCGGGTCGGACCCTGCGCTACGCCTTTTTGGAGCGGACCGCCGCGGAGCGGGGGTGTCAGTGGATACTCACCGCCCACCATGCCGGAGACAACGCGGAGACCATGCTGCTGAACCTGTGCCGGGGCACCGGGGGCCGGGGACTGTCCGGCATCCCGCAGGTGCGGGGACAGGTGGCGCGGCCCCTTTTGCAGATCCCCCGGGAGGAGATCGAGGGCTATGCTGCCCGCCACGGGATTTTATACGTGGAGGACGAGACCAATTTTGAGGATGACGCCGCCCGGAATCTGCTGCGGCACCAAGTGCTGCCGGTGCTGTGTCAGGTAAACCCGCGGGCGGTGGAGAATATGAGCCGGACCGCCGGAATTCTCCGGAGGGAGGGCGAGGCCATCGACCAAGCGGCGGCGGCGCTGGCGGAACAGGCCCGCGGGACTTGGCGGGGCCTTCGCATCAGCCGGGAGGCGCTGACCGCCGCGCCGGAGGCCGTGGCCGCCCGGGCGGTGCTGACGCTGCTGGAGCGGCTCTGCGGCCATAGTCAGGACCTCACCGCCGTGGATGTGGGTTCGGTGCTGGCCGTGGCCCGGGCAGGGCGGGAGGCCCAGGAGCGGCGCCTGTCCTATGGCCTGCTGGCCTATCGGGAGGGGACGGACGTGGTTATCACCCAGCCGCCCCCCCGTCTGGAGCCGGTGCCCCTTCAAAAGGGGGGGACAGCCGTGTTTGGAGGCTGGCGGGTATCGCTGAGAGAGACACCGGGAGCGGGGGAGTGCTTTGCCCTGCGTCTGCCGCCGCTGACGCCGACGGCAGTGACCCTCTGGAGGCGGGAGGACCATTTCAGGCTTTCAGGCAGCCGGGGGGAGCGGTCTTTGAAGCGGCTGTACGCCGAGCGGGGAATCCGGCCCTATCGGCGGGATACGCTGCCGGTGCTGCGGGCGGGGGAGGTCCCCGCCGCCGCCGCCGGAGTCGGTGTGAACGCGCAATTTACGCCGGCGGAGGGAGAAAAGCCGGTGTTTGTAATTTTTCAACAAATAGAAAGAGGAGAATGACTATGAACGGTGAGATGGGGCAGGATATTCTGAAGGTACTGTACACGGAGGAGGAGATCGCGGCCCGGGTGCGGGAGCTGGGGGCGGAGATGGCGCCGAAGTTTCAAGACAAGCGGCCCATCTTTATCAGCGTGCTCCGGGGAGCTTTCATCTTTATGGCGGACATCGTCCGGGCCTGTCAGGTGCCCTGCGATGTGGAGTTCATCGCCGTGTCCTCCTACGGCGACGCCACCGCCAGCTCCGGCGTGGTGAAGATCACCCACGACATCCAGCAGGATATCTCCGGCCGGCACTTGGTGGTGGTGGAGGATATTTTGGACTCGGGGAATACCCTGAGCTTCCTCCAGCAGTATTTTCTCACCAAGGGGGCGGCCAGCGTCACCATCTGCACCCTGCTGGATAAGCCCGAGCGGCGGAAGAAGGCCATCCACGCTGACTACGTGGGCTTCGCTGTCCCAGACGAGTTTGTGGTGGGATACGGGCTGGACTACGCCCAAAAGTACCGGAATCTGCCCTATATCGGGATTTTGAAGCCGGAAGTTTATTCGAATTAAGTGACGGTGTCACTTAATTCGAGGGGGTTTGCAGCCGCCTGCGTCGCACTCGCCCTCCGCCGGGGGCGGAGGGTTCGCACGCTTGTCGGCTGAGAGGGATTTTTTCCGAAAACGCGGTTTCCGGAAAAAATGATTTTACTATATTTCGCGCCTGCGGGCGCGAAACTCTGCTGAGAGCGAATCCGGCACTACGGCTTCGCCGTGTGCGCAGAATATAATGCGCGGGGCGCGGATGGTATGTTATTCCCGGCTTGCCGGGGAGAGAAGGAGTGAGGAGAAGTTGTCAAAAAATCGCAGGCGGTCGATTGATGTGGGGTTCTGGCTGCTGGTGCTGCTGGCGCTGGTGCTGGGCTACTACGCCCTCTATGGCGTCAATAGCGGCAAGACTGTGACCTATGCGGAGGCCAAGCAGCTGTTTTATCAGGAGCGGGTGGAGACTTTCTCGGTGAAGGAGAACACCCTCGATCTGGTGGTGCGGGACAGCACCGTATCCTCTGGCCGCTTGCCTGTCCGCTGTCAGGTGCCCAGCGTGGAGCTGTTCTACGCGGACATGCGGGACCTGATTCAGGAGCAGTACGCCGCGGGGATCATCGTCAACTACGACATGAGCCCGCCCTATACGCCGCCCTGGTGGTCCAGCATCCTGCTGTATGTGGTGCTGATTGCCGGGATGTTCCTCATGTGGCAGTTCATGATGGTCCGGGCCCAAGGGGGCGGCATGGACAAGGGCGCCAAGTTCGGCAAGGCCCGCATCCGTTTCGGCGCGGACAGCGCCAAGAAAGTCACCTTCCGGGAGGTGGCCGGCGCCGATGAGGAGAAGGAGGAGCTCCAGGAGATCGTGGAGTTTCTCAAGGACCCGGAGAAGTATTTGGACTTGGGCGCCCGGATTCCCAAGGGCGTGCTGCTGGTGGGCCCTCCGGGTACCGGTAAGACCCTCTTGGCCAAGGCGGTGGCCGGGGAGGCCGGGGTACAGTTCCTCTCCATCTCCGGCTCCGACTTTGTGGAGCTCTATGTGGGCGTGGGCGCCAGCCGCGTCCGTGACCTCTTCGCCGAGGCCAAGAAGTCCGCCCCGGCGGTGGTGTTCATTGATGAGATCGACGCCGTGGGCCGGCAGAGAGGCGCGGGCCTCGGCGGCGGCCACGACGAGCGGGAGCAGACCTTAAACCAGCTTCTGGTGGAGATGGACGGCTTCGGCTCCAACGAGGGGGTGGTGGTCTTAGCCGCCACCAACCGCCGGGATATCCTGGACCCGGCCCTGCTGCGGCCCGGCCGGTTTGACCGGCAGGTCTATGTGGGCCGTCCGGACATCCGGGGCCGGGAGGAGATCCTAGAGATCTACGTGCGCAACAAACCTATCGCCGAGGACGTGAGCCTGAAAAAGATCGCCCAGTCCACCGCCGGCTTTACCGGGGCGGACTTGGAGAACTTGGTGAACGAGGCGGCCCTCTCCGCCGCCCGCGGAGACCGGCGGTTTATCACCATGGAGGATATGGAGCAGTCGGTGATCAAGGTCATCGCCGGACCGGAGAAGCGCAGCCGGGTGGTGCCGGAGCACGAGCGGAAACTCACCGCCTACCACGAGGCGGGCCACGCGGTGGTGATGTACCGCCTGCCCCAGCACGACCCGGTGCACCAGATTACCATCGTGCCCCGAGGCCAGGCCGGGGGCATGACCATCTCCCTTCCCCAGGAGGACAAGGGGTACTATTCCAAGCGGTATATGGAGGAGCAGATTGTCTCCCTTCTGGGGGGCCGGGTGGCGGAGCGTCTGATGCTCAGCGACATCTCCACCGGGGCCAGCAGCGACATTGAGCGGGCCACCGCCATTGCCCGGAAGATGGTCACGGTCTACGGTATGAGTGAGAAGCTGGGAACCATCAACTTTGAGACCGGCAGCGACGAGGTGTTCATCGGCCGGAGCATGGGCCAGGCCAAGCCCTACTCCGAGGAGGTAGCCGCCCAGATCGACGTGGAGGTAAAGGCCATCATCGACGCCGCCTATACCCGCTGCGAGACGCTGCTGCGAGGCGACAGTGACAAGCTGACAGCGGTAGCGGAGTATCTTTTGGCGCACGAGACTATGGACAGCGAGACCTTCCGGCGGTATATGGAGGGCGAGGCCAGCCAGCCGGCCGCGCCGGAGATGCCCACCGCCGGAGAATAGGCAAAAAGGGGGCCTGTCGGCCCCTTTTTGTTCGTCCCTGCGGCTGTGGCGTTTTATGCGGATGCAGTAAAAACCTGTGGAACAGCGCGCCAAGCCGCTGAGTCCTGCCGCCGGAGACGGCGATTCCCCAAACACACCAAGCGGACAATATCCACTATCCTACAGTGAAAAAGGAGAACAATCCCATGGCCCTCTTCGACACCCACGCCCACTACGACGCGGAGGAGTTCGCCGCCGACCGCGACGCCGTTCTCTCCGCCCTCCCGTCCCGGGGCGTATCCTTGGTGGTGAACCCCGGCTGCGACCTCCCCTCCTCTCGGGCCGCCGTGGACCTGAGCCGCCGATACCCCCACGTCTGCGCCGCCGTGGGCTATCACCCGGAGAACTGCGCCCCCTACCAAGAGGAGGACTTGGACATCCTCCGCGACCTGAGCCGGGAGGAGAAGGTGGTGGCTATCGGAGAGATCGGCTTGGACTACTACTGGGAGGAGAATCCCTCAAAAGAATTACAGCAAGTAGTCTTTCGTGACCAGCTGAAACTGGCGGAGGAGCTGAATCTGCCGGTGATCGTCCACGACCGGGAGGCCCACGCCGACAGCTTGGCGCTGGTCCGGCAGTTCCCCAAGGTGCGGGGGGTGTTCCACTGTTTCTCTGGCAGCGCGGAGCTGGCGCGGGAGCTGGTAAAGCTGGGGTGGATGGTGTCCTTCACCGGGGTTCTGACCTACAAGAACGCCCGACGGAGCGTGGAGGCCGCGGCGGCGGTGCCGCTGGACCGGCTGATGATCGAGACGGACAGCCCCTACATGGCCCCGGTGCCCTGCCGGGGACAGCGGAACGACTCGGGCAATGTGCGTTACATCTGCGAGAAGCTGGCGGAGATCAAGGGCATCTCCCCGGAGGAGTGCGCCAAGATCACCATGGAGAACGGGAAGCGGTTTTTCTCAATCAGGTAAAAAAAGAGCCCGCCGCAGACGCGGCGGGTTCTTTTTCAAATATCGAACTCCCCGGCGATATCGACGCCGGAGAGCACCACGCGATAGTGCCCGGCGGGCAGATCGCCGTAGTGGGCGGTGTCAAAGACAACCTCCGCCGTCTCGCCGGCGGGCAGGGGGTAGGCGATGGAGTGAAACCACCGATCTGACTGAACGGGTACATCCCGCCAAGAGCCGTTTAGGAGGACCTGAAGGGTGAAGGCCTCCCCGTAGCATTGGTCTGTCTCCAGCGCGTTGTGCAGCCGGATGTGCAAAAGGCCGCTGTCATAGCCGGTCACCGTGAGGGTAATCCCCTCCGTCGGGACCAAAGGCTCCGCAGTCGGCAGCATATCCGGCCGCCAAGCATCCCCTTGGAGGGCCAGCAGACGGCCGCAAGGCATGTAGGCGGTGGAGGGATAGGAGCCGTCCTCCTGCCAGTCAAAGGCGCCGGGCAGGGAGGCGAAGTCAAAATCAAAATGGCAGGCCGTCCCCTCCTCAGTGACCCAGTACCCGTTGGACCAAGCGATACGGACAGGCCCCTCCGTGCCGCCGAGGGATAGGGTGTACACCGGCGGCGCGGCCAAAGCCGGCGTCCAGTCCGGGGCCGGCTCCGCGGGGACGGCGGAGAGGGCGGAGATCAGCGCCCACTCCTGAACGTCGTCGTAGAGATTCCAGTAGGTGGTGACCTCTCCGTCGTAATACCCCAGCGTGGCGGCGGAGCCCTTCGGCTGGGCCTCCGCCAGCAGGCTGTTGCCCACCTGGAACTCCGCGGAGATGTCACCGGGGAGCACCACGCGATAGTGCCCGGCGGGCAGATCGCCGTAGTGGGCGGTGTCAAAGACAACCTCCGCCGTCTCGCCGGCGGGCAGGGGGTAGGCGAGGTCGTTAATAGCCAAGAGGGTCTGGGGAGGGATCTCCCGATAGACGCCGTCCCAGAGGACCTGGAGACCAAAGGATTTGCCGTAGTGGTAGGTTTCCTCCCGTTCATTGCGCAGCCGGACGCGCAGAAGGCCGTCTGCGTAGCCGGCTGTGGTGAGTGTCACACCGTCCTCCGGCTGCAGCTCCGCCGACAGGGGCAGCAGGTCGCCGCGCCAGCTGTTTGGACAGCGGGTAAGGACATAGGCGCAGGGCAGACCGGCAAGGGAGCCGCCGCCCTCCCGCTCCTGCCAAGAGCGGTCGGCTTGGAGGGCGTCAAAGTCGAAGTCAAAGCGGTAAGCCTTCCCCTCCTCAGTGACCCAGCAGCCGTTGGACCAAGCCCCGCGGATCATCTGGCCATCCCTGCCTTGAAACTCCACCGCGTAGACAGGCAGCTCCACCAAGTCCGGCGTCCACTTCCCCGTCCGGGGGGCATTGACGGCGGACAGGGCGGCCACCAAGGCCGCGCTCCTCCCGCTGTCGGTGATCCACTGGGCGTTGACACTCCTGCCGTCATAGGTGTACAAGGTCACAGCGCCCTTGACCGGCGGGGCTTTGGACAGGGGATTGTTCTCCGCCGGCGGCGGGAGCGATTCAGTCGAGGCACAGCCCGCCAGAAGCAGCAGGCAGAGCAGCAGCGGCAGCCATCTGCGCAGAGTCATAGTCAGTCCCTCCTTTGACGGTTGTGATACAGAATAAGACGAAAACGGGCGAAAAAGGTCTCTCTTATAACAATATAGCACAGAAACTGCGTCCCCGCAAGGGGCGCTCTGGTATTTTGGACAGACCTGTGGTATACTGCGGACAGCACAGAACAGGGAGGCGCGGTATGGAGAAGGTTCTATTGGGCATGAGCGGCGGTGTGGACAGCTCGACGGCGGCGATATTGCTCCAGCGGCAGGGGTATCAAGTCACCGGCTGCACCCTGCGGCTGTTTGACAACGCGGTGGTGGGAAGGGAGTGGGAGAGCACCTGCTGCTCCTTGGAGGACGTGGAGGCCGCCCGGTTGGCGGCGGACCGCTTGGGGATGGACCACTTCCCCTTCAACTTCAGCGCCGCTTTCCGCCGGGAAGTATTGGAGCCCTTTGCCGCTGACTACGCCGCTGGCCGGACGCCCAACCCCTGCATCGCCTGCAACCGGGGGGTGAAGTTCGCCGCCCTGCTCCAGCGGGCCAGGGAGCTGGGCTTTGACTACATTGCCACCGGGCACTACGCCCGCCTCCGCCGGGACGCCGCCACCGGGCGGTATCAGCTCCTCCGGGGGGCGGACGAGGCCAAGGACCAGAGCTACTTCCTCTATCCCTTGGGGCAGGAGGTGCTCAGCCGCCTGCTGCTGCCCCTGGGGGACTACGGGAAGGGAGAGATCCGGGCCATGGCGGCGGCGGCGGGACTGGAGAGCGCCCACCGCCCGGACAGTCAGGACATCTGCTTTGTGCCCGACGGGGACTATATGGCCTTCCTGCGGCGCTTCGGCGCCCCGGTGGGGGAGCCGGGGGACTTCGTGGACGTCCACGGCCGCGTACTGGGCCGCCACCGGGGCCTCCCGGCCTACACCAAGGGCCAGCGCCGGGGCTTAGGCGTCAGCGCCGACCGGCCCCTGTACGTGGTGGCCAAGGATCAGGCGCGGAATCAGGTGGTGCTGGGGGACGACGACGCCCTCTACAGCGGCGCGCTGACGGCGGAGGATTTCAACTGGGTGTCCATTCCCTGCCCGACGGGGGCAATTCGAGGGGAGGCAAAGATCCGCCACAGCCGCCACGGCGCGCCGGCGGAGGCGCAGGTGCTGCGGGACGGCCGGGTGCGGGTCCGCTTCGACACACCCCAGCGGGCGGTGACGCCGGGACAGTCGGTGGTGCTGTACGACGGCGACATGGTCTTAGGCGGCGGCATCATCGCGGAGGCGGAGTGATTAGAGCTTGACAAAGAAAAAAAGAAACGGTAGAATAGGAAAAAAGGGGGGAGAGAGTATGCTGGAGGCGCAGGACCTGCAAGCCATCACACAGGTGATGCTGCAGGCAATGGAGCAGCAGAAGCAGGGAATTGTTCAGGAAATCAAAGGCTTCGTAGCGGAGGAGATCGCCGCGTCGGAGCAGCGGATGACGCAGCGGATCACCGCCATGGTGGACGAAAAGATCGCCGCGTCGGAGCAGCGGATGACGCAGCGGATCACCGCCATGGTGGACGA